>CBDTWX010000109.1:0-13127 GCA_965364305.1 uncultured Thermoanaerobaculia bacterium | reverse complement strand
CCGCCTCACCTCATGTCGTGACAAGGTGGCTCGGCTGGTGTCGACGGCGGCGGTGGGGAAACGCATCCGTGACGGTGCCAGTGTCGTGATCCTCGGTCGGCCGAATGCCGGGAAGTCCACCCTTTTCAACCTCCTGTGCGGCACGGAAAGGGCGATCGTTTCGCCGCACCCCGGAACCACCCGCGACGTGATCGAGGCGGAGCTTGATGTTGGAGGGGTTCGGATGATATTGCGTGACACGGCGGGGCTGCGGGCGCGGGGCGACGCGATCGAAACAGAGGGACATCGACGAGCCGTAGGCGCCGCCGCGGAAGCGGACATCGTGATCCTGATGTGGGCGGCGGATGGGGCAGAAAACGATCGCCCCCCCGAAGCCCCGCCGGGTGCGTCGGTGCTTCCGGTGAGATCGAAGATCGATCTCAGCCCGGGCGCGTCTACGGGAGAAGGTTGGCTGGCGGCATCCTGTCGCACCGGCCAAGGCATCGAAGAATTGCGAGCGACCCTCGTGGCAAAGGTGGTCGGAGAGATTCCCGATCTCGGTGGTGCCGTGGCGATAGCCGCCCGCCACCGGGAAGCGCTCGAACGGGCCTCTGGCGAGCTCAAAGGCTGCGAGTCATGCGATCTCGAAATCGCGGCAGAGAGGGTTCGCCGAGCGCTCGTTGCCGTGGACGACCTCATCGGTGCGGTGTCGGCGGAGGATGTCCTCGACTCGATCTACGGAGAGTTCTGCATTGGGAAGTGATCGTGGCTGACGCAGATCTGATCGTGGTCGGGGCCGGGCATGCAGGCTGCGAGGCGGCGGTGGCAGCGGCGCGGCTCGGAGCGGCGGTTGTCGTGGTGACTCTCCACCGTTCGACGGTGGCGCAGATGCCGTGTAACCCCGCGATTGGTGGCATCGGCAAGGGACACCTGGTCGCGGAGCTCGATGCCCTCGGGGGGCTCCAGGGCTGGGCGGCTGACCGCGCGGGTATTCAATTCCGGGTCCTCAATCGTTCTCGAGGACCGGCGGTTTGGGGCCCTCGTGCACAGTGCGACAAGGGAGCCTACTCGCTGTTGATGCGGAGGATGGTCGACGGGGTGCGAGGCATCAGGGTGGTCGAAGCCGAGGTTTGCGACCTGGTGGTGGAAAACGGGCGGGTTCGCGGGGTTCGCCTGTGCGGTGGAGGGCGTCTGTCGGCCGAGGCCGTGATTCTCACCACGGGCACCTTTCTGGGTGGGGTTCTTCACACTGGTGACGTGCGGCGCCCCGGGGGCAGGCTCGGCGAGCAACCAAGCACGGCGCTTGGAGAAGCTTTGTCGAGTCGGGGGTTCGAGCTTCGGCGATTCAAGACCGGCACGCCGCCGCGCCTCTCTCGAAGAAGTCTTGACTTCGAACAGCTTGAGGTCCAGGAGGGGGAGTCCGCTCCGCGTCCGTTTTCCTGGCGGACGCGGACCGTGAAAAACCGTTGTCGCTGTTGGTTGACCCGGACACCGCCCGCAATTCGGAAGATCATCACCGACAACCTTCACCGGTCGCCACTCTTCTCGGGGGCCATCGATGGCGTGGGTCCCCGGTACTGCCCCTCGATCGAGGACAAGGTGGTGCGCTTTCCCCATCATGAGAGGCACACGCTGTTTCTCGAGCCCGAAGGGTTGAACTCCGATCGTATCTATGTCAACGGCCTCTCGACGAGCCTCCCCAGGGACGTGCAAGACGCCGTGGTCCACGCTGTGCCGGGGCTTGAGAGCGCCGCTATCCTTCAGTATGGCTATGCGGTTGAGTACGACGTGGTGGCTCCTGGGCAGGTCGCTGTCAACCTCGAAAGCAGATCGCTTCCTGGGCTCTTCTTTGCTGGCCAGCTCCTCGGCACATCCGGATACGAGGAGGCTGCCACGCTCGGCTTTCTCGCCGGTGTGAATGCCTTTCAATGGTTGCGTGGAAGTGACCCCTTCGTGCTCGGCCGAGAGGAAGCCTACATCGGTGTTTTGGTCGATGATGTCACGGGTCGAAATCACCGCGAGCCATATCGGATGTTCACTTCACGTGCGGAGCACCGGCTCCTTCTCGGCGTGGATTCGGCTCGCGAGCGGCTGATGCACCGCGGCCGCGTCCTGGGCCTTGTTTCAGAGCGGGGGTTTCACGTGGAACGTCAGCGGTGGCAACGTCGCAAGGTGGCACGCTCGGCCCTCGAGCGGGCGCGGCTCAACCCGGATTCGCGCACGCGGGAGATGGTGCGCCGCGTCGCCAACATCGAGTTGGCGGCGCCAAGCTCCTGGGCTCAGATCCTGCGACGCCAGGACATCGATGCCGAGGTCGTCGCCGCCGGGCTTCCAGCGTTCGAGGGCATGAGCAATGAGGATCGGCGGATCGTCCTTGGCCTTCTCCGTTACGATGGATACCTCATCCGGCAGGAACGCGAGCGTGATCGACTGCGCCGGCTCAGAAACACACCGATTCCCACTGACCTCGATCCATCCACGGTTCCTGGCCTGTCGCGCGAGGCAGCAGAAACGATGGCCCGAGACCAGCCCCGAACCCTTGCTGATGCTGAGCGGCTGCCCGGAATGACCCCCGCGGCGCTTGCGGCCCTTGCCGGGGCTGTGTCGCGTCGAGGAGACCGCGGTTGAGCCCGGAGAAGCTTTACGCCGAGCTGCTTGCCCCCCACTGTCGTGGCGAGACACTTCATCGCTTGGTGCGATATGCGGAGCTGCTCGAGCGATGGTCCGGGCGCCACAACCTGGTTCGATATGGCTCCCGTCGAGAGCTGGTGGAGCGCCACATTCTTGACAGCCTCGCGGCAGCGCCATTCCTGGCAGAAAACGGTCGGCTGTTGGACGTCGGGAGCGGCGCCGGTCTCCCGGGTGTGCCGCTTTTAGCGGCGCGGCCAGCGTGGTCCGGGGTGCTGTTGGAGCCGCGCCAGAAGCGGTGGGCATTTCTCCGCCTCGTTGTGCGCGAGCTCAGCTTGTCTGCCCGGGTGGATCGCCTAAGACTCGAGGATTTTTGCGGGTCGCCCCCGTGGGAAGCCATTACCGTGCGGGCGGTTGGCAATCTCACGGAAATTCTCAAATGGGCACACTCGCGGTTGTCCGACGACGGCCAGGTTGTCGTTTGGACCACCGAAGACGGCGAGGCGCGGCTTCGGGAACGGCGGCGGTGGCGTGTGCTAAGCTCCTCGCTGCCCGGCCTGGACAGAGGCCGGCTCGTTCGTCTAGAGCCATGTTCCACGTGAAACACTCCCTTCGTTGTGGCGTGCGCAGCAACAAATCCCGAAGCGCGCCCCACCCCATCGCCCCGGCGCCGCCGGGTAGGAGGAGCTGAAGGTGCCCCCGCGAGTGGTTGCGGTCGCGAATCAGAAGGGTGGTGTGGGCAAGACGACGACAACCATCAGTCTCGGCGCCACGCTGGCAGCCTACGAGCACAAGACCCTTCTGCTCGATCTTGATCCGCAGTCTAACTGCAGCTCTGGACTCGGTTTCGGCGGGGACGAGAACGCCGTGTCCTCGTACGATGTTCTGGTCGGTGAAACGCCCATCGACGAGGCGGCCGAGCCCACCGAGTTTCCCCACCTCGCGGTTGTTCCTGCAACCCCTGATCTCGCCGGCGCCGAGGTCGAACTGGTTGGAATGGTGGGCCGCGAATTTCGGCTGAGAGAGGCTCTGGCCTGCGACCGGATGGGGTCCTACGAGTTCATACTTATTGACTGCCCCCCGTCGCTCGGGCTACTCACTCTCAACGCCCTGGCGGCAGCCGATGCCCTCCTGGTCCCCATCCAGTGCGAGTATTTCGCGATGGAGGGTGTTTCGATGCTGATGACCACGGTCGATGAGGTCCGCCGGTTCCTCAACCCCAATCTGATGATCGACGGGATCTTGCTCACCATGTACGATGAGCGGACGAACCTGGCACAGCAGGTGGCCGAGGAGGTGCGGGGAGTGTTTGGGCAACTGGTCTTCGAAACCGTTGTGCCGCGCAATATTCGATTGGCTGAGGCCCCGTCGTTCGGCCGACCGATTCACGCTTACGATCTCCGGAGCCGTGGTTCGCAGGCATATCTCATGCTCGGCAGGGAGTATCTCGAGCGGGTGAGAGGTTCGCATGGTGGCTAAACAAGCGCTCGGCCGCGGCCTCAAGGCCCTGATACCGGACACGCCTCGGGCGCGCGCCGGTCTCGCCGAGATTCCGGTGGATCAGCTCTACCCGAACCCGCAGCAACCACGACATCTTTTCGATGATGAATCCCTCGCGGAGTTGGCCACCTCCATTCGCCGCCACGGGGTGTTGCAGCCGGTATTGGTGAGCGAGGAGGGGCCCGGGCGATATCTCCTCATCACCGGCGAGCGCCGCTGGCGGGCAGCCCGACAGGCGGGGTTGCGGACCGTGCCGGCGGTGATACGAGAGCGCCTGGAGGACAGCGATCAACTCGAGTTGGCGCTTGTGGAGAATCTTCAGCGGCAGGATCTCACTCCGCTCGAGGAGGCTCGGGCACTGGAACACCTGCGAACGAGCCTCGGTCTCTCCCAGGCCGAGATCTCGGCCCGGGTGGGAATGAGCCGCAGCGCGGTCGCCAACTCCATCCGGCTCCTCAAGCTCCCGCAGGAGATCCAGGATTTCGTCGAGGCCGGCAGCTTGTCGGCGGGCCACGGGCGATCACTGCTTGCTTTCGAGGGCGACGAAGCTCGGATCGGATGGGCGAATCGGGCAGTCGCCGAGGGGCTCAGTGTGCGCGATCTCGAAAAAGCGGCGGGTGAGGCGCGCGAGAGACCACAGAAAGAGATGAAAGCGCGGCCGCCGGCGACCCCGGATCCGAACTTGAAGGCAGCGGAAGAAAAGCTCGCGCTTCGCCTGGGCGCCAGGGTCGAGATCCGTACCCGCCGGCGTGGAGGCAGCATCGTCATCTCCTGCGGCGGGCAAGGAGAACTCATGCGCGTTTTTGATCTCTTGATGGGGGGTGAGTGATGGCTCGTGGAGGAGATTCCCTCAACGGTTTTGTCGATTCCGGGTGCACCATCCGTGGCGAGCTGGAATTCAAGACCTACTTTCGGGTCGATGGCCGGATCGAGGGGGCGGTTCGGTCACAGTCCGAGCTGGTGGTCGGCGATGGTGGCGTGGTCGAGGGCGAGATCGAGGTGGCCCGCTGTGTCATCGGGGGTGAGGTGCGGGGTGTGATTCGTGTGACCGAGCAGGTCGTGTTGCACGCGACCGCCAAAGTCTGGGCCGACATCCAGGCGCCGGCTCTCGTGATGGAGGATGGTGCGTTCCTCGAGGGGTCGGTGAGCATGGATGCGCAGGGTGTGAAAAAAAACACAACCAAGGCGGGCGCTGCATCTTGACCGTGCCTTGTGAATTTGTTAGCTTGAGCAGCCCCATGCTGAGCGTGGGAGCGGATCGCGCCGGGAGCGGCCGATGATCGAGATCAATTTATCTCTCGTGCTCGTCATGGTGTGCTTCTGGGTGACACTTTGGCTGGTGAACCGGTTCCTCATCCGGCCGACCGGTCGCGTCATCGGGGAGCGGCGTCGGCGCATCGATGATGCACATCAGGAGTGGTCGGCCAAGAATGAGGAGTACCAGGCCGCCCTTGGCCGAACGGAAGACGCCGTCACCGAGGCCGCCAAGGATGCCGCGAGGATTCGCGCGGAAGCTCGCCAGCGGGCCATGGATGCGCGCCAAGCCACGCTTGACGAGGCACGGGCGAAAGCCGATGATCGCCTGATCGCAGCTCTTGACAGCCTCGACGCCGATGCGGACGCGGCACGTACCGATCTCCGCCGGCGAGCTGAGGAGCTCGCGAGTCTCCTGGCGGGACGCCTGCTCGGACGGGAGGTGGCCGGTTGAAGAGCCTCGTGTCATGGCTCGTCGTCTGGTTGTGTTTCTACGGATTCACCTTTTTTGTCGATCTCGGAGAAAACAGATTCGGAGTCCCGGAGTCCGCTCTGCCGTTTCTTTTCTCCCTCAACCTCACCGTCTTTTCCTACCTTCTCTACCGCTTTGTCGGCAAACCGATCGGGAGCTTTCTCGAGGCCCGTCGCGAGGGCATTGGCGAGGAGCTTGAAAACGCACGCCGGCAGCTCGAGGAGGCCGACCGAGTGCAGGCTGAGGTCTCGAAACGGCTGGCCGATGTCGAAAACGAGATCGCGGAGCTCAGGGCGCGCGCCGCATCGGACAGCGAGGCGGAGGCGGATCGGATCGCAGAGCAGGCGAAAATCGAAGAGGAGCGTTTTCTGCGAAGGGTGGATGAGGAGATCACTCGCCGCGAGGCCGAGACCAGAATCCGATTGGCTCGGGACACAGCCGATCTCACCGCACAGCTCGCTCGAGATCTCCTGGATCGTGAAATGACCGACGAGGACCGCCGGCGAGTGCTCGAGAGGAGCCTCGACGCGATGCACGACCTCAAAGGCAGGGAGTAAGAATGGCCCGCTTCCGAGCGCTCCCGTATGCAAAAGCGTTGTTTTCGGTAGTCAGCGGTGACGATCCGCAACGGGCAGAGGCGGTCGCAGGAGAGCTCGATCGGGTGACCGCTGCCAGCGACGCGGTGCCCGAGTTCCTCCGCGTTTTGGTGACGCCCATGGTTGCCGTCGAGACCAAGACCCGGATCCTCGACACGATCCTCGACACGCTCGACATCGGCCAACCGACGCGCCGTTTCCTGCATGTGGTCCAGCACCACTACCGAATGCAGCACCTGGCGGACATCTCGGCCGCTTACCGCGAGCTGGTGGATCAGAGCCTCGGGCGCACCCGTGCCCGGGTGGAAACGGCAACCGCGCTCGCGGAGGCCGAACGTCGGCGGTTGACCGACGCCATTTCGGCATTCGAGGGCGCCACGGTCGTTGCCGATTTCGAAGCCAACCGGGATCTCCTCGGAGGCTTCAAGCTTCAGGTTGGTTCGCGGGTCTTTGACGGCTCGCTGGCAGGAGAGCTGGAGCGCTTGAGCAGAGAGATCGAGATCGAACAGGGGTAAAACATGCAGATCAAAGCCGCCGAGATCGCGGACATCATCCGCCGCCAAATTGAAGGATTCGAAACCTCCATCGATATGTCCGAGGTCGGAACCGTCATCTCCGTCGGGGACGGCATTGCTCGCATCTACGGCCTCGACGGCGTGATGGCCGGTGAGCTCATCGAGCTGCCGCACGACGTCTTTGGCCTCGCCCTCAACCTCGAGGACGACAACGTCGGCTGCGTTCTGATGGGAGAGGTCCATCTCGTCCAGGAGGGTGACGAGGCAAAGCGCACCAAGCGCATCCTCGACATCCCCGTCGGTCCGGAGCTGGTCGGCCGGGTCGTCGATCCCCTCGGGCGGCCGCTCGACGGCAAGGGCCCCGTCGAGTCATCTGAACGCTATCCGCTCGAGAGAACCGCCCCGGGGGTTGTTGCCCGCCAGGGTGTGAAGGAGCCGATGCAGACCGGCATCATGGCGATCGACTCCATGATTCCGATCGGCCGCGGCCAGCGCGAGCTCATCATCGGCGATCGCCAAACCGGAAAGACCGCCGTCATCCTCGACTCGATCATCAACCAGAAGGGCACCGGCAACATCTGCATCTATGTGGCGATCGGCCAGAAGGCGTCGACCGTCGCGCAGGTCATCGCGACCCTCGACAAGCATGGCGCGATGGATCACACGATCGTCGTCTCGGCGACAGCTTCCGAGCCGGCGCCGCTGCAGTATCTCGCGCCGTACGCAGGTGCGGCGTTGGGTGAGTACTTCCTCTACAACGGCGGGCATTCCGTCTGTTTCTACGATGATCTCACCAAACACGCCCAGGCCTACCGCGAGATCTCGCTCCTCTTGCGTCGGCCCCCCGGGCGGGAGGCCTACCCCGGCGATGTCTTCTACCTCCACTCGCGGCTCTTGGAGCGCGCGGCCAAGCTCAACGATGAGCTCGGTGGCGGCAGTCTCACGGCGCTGCCGGTGATCGAGACCCAGATGGGTGACCTGTCGGCCTATATTCCAACCAACGTCATCTCGATCACCGACGGTCAGATATTCCTCGAGTCGGACCTCTTCTTTGCCGGTCAGCGCCCGGCCGTCAACGTCGGTCTGTCGGTCAGCCGGGTCGGCGGCAACGCCCAGATCAAGGCGATGAAAGCGATCGCCGGTTCCCTGAGGCTCGACCTCGCCCAGTATCGAGAGCTCGCGGCCTTTGCTCAGTTCGGCTCTGACCTCGACAAGGCCACCCAGCGACAGCTGGCTCGCGGCGAGAGGTTGATGGAGCTCCTCAAGCAGGGTCAGTACGCGCCGGTCCCGGTGGTCCTTCAGATCGTCTCGATCTACGGCGGCACAAAAGGTCTTTTCGACAGCCTCAAAGTCTCGGCCGTTGGCGCCATCCAGCCCAGCCTCCACCGCTATGTTCAGGACAACGGTGCAGAGACCCTGGATCGGATCACCAGCACCGGTGTCCTTGACGAACAGACCGAGACGGAGCTGACGGAGCTGATCACCGCGGCGGTAGATCTCTTCGTCAAGGAACACCCGGAGGCGGCCATTGCCTAACACCAGGGATCTCGTCCGGCGGATCCAATCCGTCAAGGGAACGCAGCAGATCACCAAGGCCATGAAGATGGTCGCGGCGGCCAAGCTGCGCCGAGCCCAAGCGGCGATCTCGCAGGCGAAGCCCTGGGCCGAAACATTGTCGAAGGTCCTCGCGAACGTCGCCTCGCGGACCGAGTTCAGCCATCCCCTGCTCGAAGATCACGAGGGAGAACGAACCTGGGTCGTCGTCGTGTCCTCGGACAAAGGCCTGTGCGGTTCGTTCAACACCAATCTCCTGCGGGCCGTCGAAAAAGATCTCGAGGCCGACCGCTGGCCCGAGGTCGAACTGGCGGTGGTGGGCCGAAAGGCATCCGACTACTTTCGATCGCGACAGTGGAACCTCGTCATCAACGAACGCGAGACCATGACGTCGCTCACAGCCGAGGCCGGACCGCGGCTCGGGAGACGTTTCGTCGAGGCATTCACCTCTGGAGAGGTCGACTCGGTGTGGCTGGTGTACAACTCATTCGTCAACATGATCCGCCAGGATCTTGTCGTCGAACGGCTGTTGCCGATCGAGCCGCCGACGGTTGCCGCCGAGGGCAACGACGAGTCGCAGGTTGACTATCTCTACGAACCGGATGCTCGGTCCCTGCTCGCCGAGCTCTTACCCCGGCACGTTGAAACCCAGGTCCAACGGGCCCTCCTTGACTCGGCTGCTGCCGAGCAGGCGGCTCGGATGACCTCGATGGACGCGGCGACCCGCAACGCTGGCGACATGATTGATTCATTGACATTGCTCTATAACCGCACACGCCAGGCCGCCATCACCAAGGAACTGATTGAAATCGTCTCCGGCGCGCAGGCGCTCGAGGGATAGGGAGTCGTGAAGCTATGAGTCAGCAAGTCAGCGGACGCGTGGTCCAGGTCATCGGCCCGGTGGTCGACGTCGAGTTCCCCGACCAGCACCTCCCGGCGATTTTGAATGCGGTCAGGATCGTCGATGACGGCGACATCGGAGTGGTGCCCATCGACGTCACCTGCGAGGTGGCGCAGCACCTTGGCGAGAACCGCGCGCGGTGTATCGCCATGGAGCCGACCGAAGGCATGGTCCGCGGCATGGAGGCCGCCGACCTTGGCGAGCCGATTTCGGTACCGGTCGGCAAACAGACCCTTGGCCGGGTTCTCGGTGTACTGGGCGAACCGGTCGACGGCCGTGGCCCGGTGGAGACCGATATGCGTTTGCCGATCCACCGCGAGGCGCCGCCGCTGGTCGAGCAATCCACCGAGACCGAGATGTTCGAAACCGGCATCAAGGTGGTGGATCTGCTCGAGCCCTACACCAAAGGCGGCAAGACCGGCCTGTTTGGTGGCGCCGGTGTCGGCAAGACCGTCATCATCATGGAGTTGATCAACAACGTGGCGCTCCAACACGGCGGGTTCTCGGTCTTTTCCGGGGTCGGCGAGCGCACCCGCGAGGGGAACGACCTCTGGACCGAAATGACGGAGGCAGGAGTCATCGACCCCGACAGCTGGGAGAACTCAAAGGCCGCTTTGATCTACGGCCAAATGACCGAGCCTCCCGGCGCTCGCCTGCGGGTTGGTCTCACGGGCCTCACTGTTGCCGAGCATTTCCGCGACTCCGAGGGGCAGGACGTTCTGCTCTTCATCGACAACATCTTCCGATTCACCCAGGCCGGTTCCGAGGTCTCGGCGCTGCTCGGCCGGATGCCCTCGGCGGTCGGATACCAGCCCAACCTCGCGACCGAAATGGGTGAGCTCCAGGAGCGCATCACCTCGACCAAAACGGGTTCGGTGACCTCCGTGCAGGCGATCTATGTGCCCGCCGATGACCTCACCGACCCGGCGCCCGCAGCGGCCTTCGCCCATCTCGACGCGACTACGGTCCTTTCGCGGCAGATCTCCGAGCTCGGCATCTACCCGGCCGTCGATCCGCTCGCCTCGACCTCACGCATTCTCGACCCCGGGATCGTCGGCGAGGAGCACTACATGGTGGCCCGTGAGGTCCAGCGAATCCTCCAGCGTCTCAAGGACCTCCAGGACATCATCGCGATTCTGGGGATCGACGAGCTGTCGGAGGAAGACCGGTTGAGCGTTGCCAGGGCGCGGAAGATCCAGCGCTTCCTGTCACAGCCATTCTTCGTTGCCGAGCAGTTCACCGGCATGAAGGGTCGCTACGTCAAGATCGAGGACACCATCAAGGGATTCAAGGGCCTTTGCGCGGGTGACTACGATCATCTGCCGGAGCAGGCATTCCTCTATGTCGGCTCCATCGAAGAGGCGGTCGAGAAGGCCGAGAAGATGGCGGCGGAGTCCTGATGACCGATTCGCTGCGCCTCGAAGTCGTGACCCCTTCTCGCCGGATCGTGGAGAGCCGGGCTTCCGAGGTCAGGATTCCTGGCGCCCTCGGCGAGCTTGGCGTTCTCCCCGGTCACACGCCGCTGCTGACCTCGCTCGGCACCGGCGAGGTGACATGGTTCGACGGTAAAACCACTGGGCGGCTGGTCGTCCAGGGCGGGTTCGCGGAGGTTCAGCCCGACGCGGTGACCGTTCTCGCGGCAACGGCGGAGACCATCGACGAGATCGATGTCGAGGCCGCCCGGAAAGCGTTGGCCGATGCTCAGGGGGCGCTGAAAACCGCGACGGCCGAGGACTTCGACGCGGTCGACGCCGAGCTGCGGCTCGCAGAGGCCCGCATCAACGCCACCACGACCTGAGCCGCCGCCGCTCTGTCGTCGCGTCGCTCGCGTGCGGTCCGGTTGGTCTACTGGTACTCGGCGCCCAGGATGACACTGACGATGATTGCACCGACAGCTGCCGGTGCGGCGAACCTGATCAGGAAGCGCCACACCGGGAAGAGCCAACCCAGAGAACCGTGGCCCTCCTCCAGCTCCGCCCTGCTGTCGTCACGGGTCAGGACCCAGCCGGTGAAGAGAGCGATGAGCAACCCCCCCACAGGTAAGAACCAATTGCTCGCCAGGTAGTCGAGCGTGCCGAAAGCGCCGCCAGTCGACGGTCGTCCGATCAGGTTGATATTCGACAGCGTGGCGTTCCCTCCCAGGCTGACAGCGCTGAGAGTGCCGAAGGCGAGAATCGCCGCCCCCATCGTCAGCGTGGCGCGGCGCCGCTGCCACCCGAGTTCGTCGATGGCGTAGCTCGAGACCACCTCCAGCAGACTGATCGTCGAACTCAGTGCCGCAAACGCCACCAAAAGGTAAAATAGCGCACTCACGATCGCTCCTCCTGGCAGCTGGAAGAACACCACCGGAATGGTGGTGAAGAGAATCGTCGAGCTCTTTGTGACCTCGAAATCATAGCTGAAGATGACCGAGAACATGATGATGCATGCCATGATCGCGATCAGGGTGTCGAGGCCACAGATGGTCAAGGCAGCGCGCGGAACCGAGTCGCGTTTTCGCATGTAGCTGCCGTAGGTGAGCATCGCACCCATGCCGAGACTCAGGGTGAAGAAACTGTGGCCGAGCGCCTCGAGCACGCCACCGGCGGTCAGATCGCTGAAGTTCGGCCGGAAGAGAAAGCCCGCAGCCTGCTTGAATCCTGGTGTGAAAAACGAGTAGATCACGAGCATGACGAGGATCGACAAGAGTAATGGCATGAGTAGTTTGGCGGCCCGCTCGATACCCCGCCCGACACCAAAATACACCACCCCGACAGTGGCACCCATGAAAATGAGGTGGCACAGGATTTGTTGATACGGGTTGGCGAGAAAGTCGCCGAAAAAGGACTGTAGCGCCTCCGGATGATGCGCGAGTGTGCCGAGCTCACCCGTCACGGCCATCAGGATGTACCGAAGGGTCCAGCCCGCGATGACGCTGTAGTAGGAAAGGATCACAAAACCGGTAACGACGCCGAGAAAGCCGACTCCCATCCACGCACGGCCACCGGGTTTCCCCTCGGCGAGCACACGAAACGCGCCCACCGCGTTTCTCTGACTTCGCCGACCGAGTAGTATCTCGGCGACCATGATGGGTACCCCGACGACCGCGATGGCCGCGAGATATACCAGCACAAAAGCGCCACCGTTGTTCTCGAAGGTGATATACGGGAATTTCCAGAGATTTCCGAGGCCTATCGCGCTGCCGGCGGCGGCGAGAACAAAGCCCAAACGTCCGCTCCACTGTGCTCGCTGTTTCTCCATTCAACCTCCCCGCGGATCGCCCCGTAATGACATCCCGCTCGAGTGCGGCCCCTCGCAGGCCCTCCCTTGGCTTCGCAAGCGTCTCTCGCCGAGGTTCATATTCCGCGAAGAGATTGCCGAGACCCACGTCCTCGCCCGAGCTCTGCCCGTCGCAGCGAACGGTAACGACGCTCGACTTCCGTGTCAAATGAGATCTCCGATCGCCCGAGGTGCTTTCGGGTGCCGAACTTCGCGCGGCCGAGGTGATCGGACCGTCCGTGTTGCCTTTACACGCCACATCGGCTAGACTCCCTCCTCCTCGGGGCGTAGCTCAGCTTGGCAGAGCGCACGGTTCGGGACCGTGAGGCCGGTGGTTCAAATCCACTCGCCCCGACCACCACCACCCGTCTCCGTCCTCTCCACTGCCATTTTCGGGCACGGATACGGAGACGGGCATTCCCCTCGGGACATCTGAACGGGCAGGGGCATCTTGTTGACTTACGCCTCAT
>CBDTWX010000108.1:0-13233 GCA_965364305.1 uncultured Thermoanaerobaculia bacterium | reverse complement strand
TCTTCGGACTTTTGGTGATCGGATGGACCGCCGGCGTTCTGTGGGAACGGGCGAATTTTCGACAAGCCTGATCGAAATATCGTATCGGTGCCAGGCTTTAGAAACTTAGAAAGTTTCACCTGATCTCTCCCCCCTCGTCATCTCTGCAACCTTTGCGGCGAGACTTTCGTCCAATCGATCCAGCCTAGCCGCATAATCTGGGTCACTGATTCGTTTTTTCGCACCCTCTCCTGCCCACCAGCTCACCATATCTGGATTCTTCTGCAGAATACTTGCCAGACCTTTTCTACTCTGTCTCCATCGCTCGACTCCAAGAGTGACGATCAACTTTCGAGCAGCCGCGGTTCCACGATCTCGAACCCGCGAAGAGACGATCGCCATGTCGATTTCGAGGAGGTTGCAGACAGTCTCGAGATAGACTTCCGGATTCAGTGTTGGTCTTTCCAGATCCGTGCTACGGCCAAGAAAATCAACCTGCGGCGACACACGGTCGGTTTCGATCGAATCATCGTTTTCGGAGCTGAAAGGATGCCAGGACAGGCGTTTCCCGTCCGCCTCTGGTTCCCTACCAGCCCGAATCGCGCTCAGGTAGGATCGCCGAGCATCTTTCTTGGTCGACCCAAAACACAACAACGTCTCCTCTGCGTCAATTAAAGCGGTTCGAACGCGGCGCTTGATCTCGCGATGTCCGCAAAATACGTATTCTTCGGGATCGTCGACGATGCCAGCACTCACCGGGTTCAAGTAAACATAAAGCACCAGCCTGCTGAGATACGACTCATCCTCGACATACTTCGCCTTGTAACGACTCTGCCAAAGGCCTCCGGTCCGGCCGTGACGTTGGTTGAACCGCCGGCTGAACAGATTCTGGATTCGATGCATCCCGCGCCACAGCGGTACGGTCGACGTGCGAATCACCAGGTGGTAGTGATTCGACATCACGCACCACGCCAAGACGGTCCATCCGTCGCGCGTTTTTGTCTCATGGATTATTTCGATGAATTCCGCCGCCTCATTGGGGTCCGAAAAGACCGGTTCCCCGCTCGCCACCCGGTTGTAGACGTGAAACAAACCGCCTGCAATTTCGACCCTTGGCCTTCGAACCATCCTGGATTCCAATCCAAGGTAGGCTATCACAACTTCCTAAGTTCCTAAAGCCTGGCACCGATTTGATTCGAACGACTCTAGATTGTCTGAAAAGGACCGGTAGATTGATCCCAGAGGGGGGTCATTTCCGGTCCCAGATTGGTCTACCTCTTGAAAACAATGAAGATGATAACGGGGGGTATTATGGGTGAGTCGTCATCACGCACCACGCCAAGACGGTCCATCCGTCGCGCGTTTTTGTCTCATGGATTATTTCGATGAATTCCGCCGCCTCATTGGGGTCCGAAAAGACCGGTTCCCCGCTCGCCACCCGGTTGTAGACGTGAAACAAACCGCCTGCAATTTCGACCCTTGGCCTTCGAACCATCCTGGATTCCAATCCAAGGTAGGCTATCACAACTTCCTAAGTTCCTAAAGCCTGGCACCGATAGAAGTCCATCGTCGGCGCCAGAGAAAACGGTGACGAACTGACGTCGAATATTTTCAGTCCAACCTTTGGCGAACTCAGGGTGGACGAACCGGCGAGCACCAACCTGGCGACAATCGAGATCACCTCCCAGGGAGCCATCTTCACGGGCGATCCGGCACTGAACTCGACCACGCCGTGGTGTCACCCGACTCGAAGCCGTCTTTGAAGAGGCCAAAGGTGAAACGCTGACCCTGAATGCTCGGCTCAGAGATGTCGTCGCTCGATCCGAGGCTGTACCAGACCACGGCGAACCTGCCCCGGTCGTCGAGTCCTACGGCAGGACGTCTCTGTTTGTCGGTCGTGTGCGAGTTGATCTGAAAATCGTCACCAGCGGGCTGGGCGTTCGAGCCATAGAGCCTGCCCTGGATGCTGTAGTCGCTGCTATCGTTACCATCCGATCCATAGCTGCTCCAGACAACGACGAAATTACCGTCGGCGTCGACATCTACGGCTGGGAATCGCTGACTGTCCGTTGAGTAGGTGTTGACTTGTTCTTGGGAGCCGATAGCAACGCCGGTAGATGTATAAATCCTGCCCTGAATGCTCCAGGAGGAGTCGTCTTCGCCGTCCCACCCGTCGCTGGCCCAGACGACGGCGAAGTTCCCTTCTTGATCGACACCCACGTCCGGAGCCCGCTGATTGCCTGTTGTGTAGGTGTTGACCTGGGCCTGGGGTCCGATGGCAACGCCGTTCGAATTGAAGATCCGGCCCTGAATGCTCCTGTCTGAGTCGTCGCTCCCGCCCAAGACTGTAACCGTACTTTCCCAGACCACTACGAAGTCGCCATCAGCGTTCATTCCCACCCGACTGCTGAACTGGTTGCCCTGTTTGTAGGAGTTCACTTGAAACTCGGCGCCCGCTCGCGATCCGTCCGAACTGTAGCGTTGACCCTGGATGCTGGTGCCCAGATCGTCGGTGCCGTTCGAGCCATCGCTGGTCCATACCACGACGAAGTCACCCTCGGCGTCGATAGCCACCGCAGGGTACCGCTGGTCGTCTGTGGTGTAGGTGTTGACCTGGAACTGGTAACCGGCCCGATCGCCGTTCGAATCGTAGCGTTGACCCTGGATGCTGTAGTCCGAATGATCGTCGCCGGAATAGGCGGTGTTGACGCTCTGCCAAACCACGACGAAGCTGCCACTCGGGGCGACGGCCACTCGAGGTCGGTTTTGGTGACCCGAGCCGATCGAGTTCACCTGGGTCTGGTTGCCGAAGGGCAGACCGTTCGAATCGAAGCGTCGGGCCTGGATGCTGACGCCCGAGTCATCGTCGCCGTACGACCCCCAGCTTTCCCATACTACGACGAAGTCGCCGTCGGCGTCGACACCTACGTCTGCGCGCGCCTCCGTCAACATTGGGTAGGTGATGACCTGGAACTCGTCCCCCAGCGGGACCTGCTGCGCTGCGGCCAACCCGGAAACAAGCAACAGCTCAAAGCATACGCGGGCGATCCTCATGGCGAGCCCCCTTCAGCATGGATCGTCTTTCGTTATCACTATGGAGTTTCTCTGAGGCGAGAGAACTTCGATCAATATTCGCTCGGCTGTCCTGAGATCGGTGCCCGGCACATTCACTCGACGGTAGCCGGAGACCCACAAGCCTCGGCGTTCCCTCCGGCGGTTTCGACGACGTACCGTTCCAGCGCCTCGTCGACGTTGGCATCGTGGGTGTAGGCGACATACCGACCATCGGGCTGATCTTGAACGACTCGACATCGCTGAAGCTGGGCCCATCGCTCAGCTTGATCGCCCGACCGGTCCAGTCCAGCCCGGTAGCCCACAGCACCGCGAGAACCGCCGTGAGAATCCGACCGCTTCGACGCATGGCGTCCTCCTGCCTTGAATGTAGGGACGCGGCACGCGCCGCGGAAATCACGAACGCGACAGGTTCTTTCTCGATCGCGACAGGTTCTTTCTCGATCGCGACAGGTTGATTCTCGATCGCGACAATCGTTCGCGAATGGGTGCCGGGGCCAACAGTATTGGCGCTTCTTCCGACAGAGGTTTTCTCGGCTCTCAAAAGTGCCAAGTATGTCGGCCCTGGCACCCAGTCATTCATGAGTTCCACCTGCGTTGGTTATAGTGTGGAAGACGAGGTGAACAGGGCGCGTTTGGAAGAGCGACACGGGCTCTTCCTTCAGATGTTCCGAGTTCGAGGGAGAACCGAGTAGAGGTTGTGCTTCTGCGTCACGTGACGCCGGGGCGGAGGTCGAGATGCAGTTGCAGACTGTTGCCTGGCTCATTTCGTCGGTACTGATCTCAGTCTGGTCACCCCAGCAAAGACCGTACATGGGATTCACGGCGTTTCCCTACGATATCTCACAGCAGGCGCTCGAAGACACCTACGGCTTCATTTCCGGCAACGCCGACCTCCTGACCTTTCACCTGGACAACAAAGTGCCATGGCCCGAGGCCCTGGCCGGCGACCATGACTACCATCCCAACGTGATCCGAGAGATTGACTCGATGATCGCCAACATACCGCCCGGACACCTCCTCTACGTCTCGACCACGCCTCAGAACCAGGCGCGCGCGGGCGGGCTTGCCGACTACTGGGCCGAGACGGACGGCCTGCCGCTGCCTTCGGGATGGGAGAACAAAAGTCTGGACGACCCGGAGGTCGTTGCCGCCTTTACCAACTGGTGCCGCTATTTGATTCTTCGATTCGACCCCGACTACTTCGCCTACGGGATCGAAAGCAACGCAGGCTTTTCGGGCTCCGGCGATCCCGCTCTCCATCAGATGCGCGCGCTGGCGCAAAGCGTCTACACGACCTTGAGTTCGGAGTATCCGGCACTGCCGATCTTCCTCACAGTTCAAACCGCCTCCTTCGAGTCCGAAGGACAGGAGTTTCTCGATCTCACCTCCGACCTCCTGGAATACTCGGATCTCGTCGCGGTCAGCAGCTACCCGTATCTGATCCCGGACCCCGATGGACCGCTGACATTCGGCGATCCGAAAGAGATTCCGAACGACCTCCTGTCGAGAATCGCCGACCTCGCGCCGCACAAGCCGTTCGCGGTTGCCGAAACGGGCTACATCGCGGAGACGCTCGACATCCCGGATCTCGGTATCTATCAGGAGGGTCGCGCCTCGTGGCAGGCAGCCTATGTGCTGCTTCTGATGCACGAGCTGCGGAGCCTCGATGCAGAGTTCGTGGTGTGGTTCGTGCCTCGCGATCACGACCTCATGAACGAGAGACTCGAGCGCCTCGGTGTGGAGACCGGACCGATTTTTCTCTTGTGGCGCGACACCGGCATGTTGGACGGCGACGGAAACGCCCGCCCGGCATTGAGAGCCTGGAGGAGCCGCGGCATCACGAGCTACCGGCCCACCGGAAGGCGGCTGCCCTAGTCGGGGTTTTGCCAGGTACGGGGTTATTCAAACACTGTTTGTATCGTCATCAACAGATCAGGCTGAACGCAGTGAGGGCAGGGCTCCCGTCTTGACGTAGGCAACACAGCCGTCGTTCGAACGCCCGTCGAGCACCGAGCCGGCAGGGAGCCGAAGCCACGTGCCGGCGGGATAGTATCCCTCGGCGTCTTCGAAGGCTCCCTCGATGACAAAGATCTCGGCGCCGCCAGGGAACCGCCGTGGGCCGGGCGCCGCGCCAGGGGCCCAGCGTTCAAGCCGCGTGACATCCGGAAACCGATCGTCCTCGTAGAGGGTCTTCTCTTCGATTCCTCGCAGAGTGGTGGTCGCCCATGTCATGTCGCGCGTCTGGGTCCGGCGAAACTCGCGCCCCTCGCCGCCGTATTGACGGAGCTTCACCAGGATCAGGCATCCGGGTTCGGAATGCGGCGCATGACGGAAACCCTCAGGATTGAGGAGATGGGTCCCTTCGTGGGCGTCTCCCAGGTGATCCGAAAACGTTCCCCTGATGACCAAGATTTCCTCGCCCTCCGGATGGTCATGCTCAGGAAACGAGGATCCCGGAAGGTAGCGGACGATGGACGTAACCTGTCCGGACTCGATCTCCCCCACCAAGTGGAGACGTTTGCGCAGCACAGTGCCCGCCGGGCTCGGAGTCCAGTCCATGTCCCGGGTGTTGATGACCGCTCGGATCGTCATGTCCCCGTTGAGAGATGCAGCTTGGCCCTTCATCACATCTTCTTTCTGCAAGCACGGTCATTCTATCCGTCTCCACTCGATCGAGAGCGGGTACCAGGCAACAAACTGGGACCTGCCGGGTGGGTGCCAGAAAGCTTGGCACTTCCACATCTCCACGCGTGATTGTCGCCGGAGATCCAGGTGACGGTTCAACAAATGTGGAGGTGTGTACGTGGCACCGTTGTGAATTCCAATCCAGATACGAAAGGGCGGCATCTCCAATGGGATTGGCGGCGGCCACCATTTTCTGCTACAAATGATCGGAGATCTCGATCTGCAGTTCATTGGTTTCAACCTTCAAGGGGGACCCCATGAAACAAGCTTGGTTCGCGATCGTGCTCGGTGGCATCCTGCTAACCCTGCTGGCCTCTCCCGTGCCTTGCCGGTCCCAGGAAAATCCGCCCGAAAACAACGTGGGCAACGCGGAAGGATCGGATCCCCAATCGCCTGCGGAAATTCTGGCAGCGATGTCCCGGGACCAGCCGCTCCTATCGGAGATCGTCATCCCTCCTCTGCCGGACGCCATGACAGGGCCCCAGGACCCGAACATGCGGAAGATCGTCGAGCTGTTCGATGAGCTCTCGTCACTCAAAGATCGCGCGTTCGACGTTCCCGATGTTTTTGGCGATCCAGTCAAGAGCGAAGCCGAAAAGAGCGCCTCGGTTGCTCAGGGTACCGTGAAACCGCGGGCCGGCTGTAAGGAGCATACCCAAGGGGGATGGAAAAACGACTGGTGCAAAAGCGGCCTTCCCGCCGGGTTCGTGTCCTGCCATTTCTACCGCTATGACGGCTCGCTGTGCGAGGAGTTTTTTGATGATCTCACGCCGTCGAACCGGAATCGCAGTTATCGGCTGGACGGCACCAGCGGCGCGACCACGTACCACACTTTCGTCGTCCAGAGCTTTACGCGGAGTCGTGAAGACCGGTATTTCCTGTATGAACACAACCAGCACATCGAGCATTCGGACCTCGAGAAAGGATATGTCGACGGCCCTTGGGATTCCTGGGAGTTCCTGGTGGAGGGAGAGGCCACACTCTATACCCCTTATGGCGAAGCGGACCTCTCAACGCTGATCATCAAGCACAAGCACCACCGTTTCGACTGGCCCGACAGGAAGTTTTACCAGAATTTGTTGGGCATCACGACTTTTCATCCGAACGACACGATCACTTCAGGGTTGTGGTGTATGAATCTCGACACCAAGGAGCTCTACCAGTGCTACTTTGCGCACTGGGATACAAAAGATGGCAAGGGGAGCTGGTACACGCGCGACAAGGACGGGCAAATCACGGGCTCAGGCGAGTGGGAGTAGCGCCTCCGCGCGGCTTCGCAACGGAGTATTGATCCAAGGAGCCAGGTGTCACTCCCGGATGGCTTTTTCGATGCACTCGAGTTCCGCCCGTTTCGGTGCCAGGCTTTAGAAACCTCGAAAGGTTGACCGGCAGGTGGCGGATGCAGGCACTTTCCAAGATTCTAAAGCCTGGCACCGAAAGTGGCGCAGATCCAAGGAATACTCACGGAAATCCCGCAAGAGACAGGTGGCTTCCAGTTGGCGGAGTGGAAAATATCCGCAGAACTCTCGGCATCTGGAAAGCTATCAATTCTCGGTAGCGGAGTAGAGGCAGCAGCGAAAGGCGGCCTCGAATTCGTGTTCAAGCGGAACTGATTGCATGCCACCCGATCCAGCATCAAGAGAGGAACCCGGAGTTCATTTCGATCGACCTTTTCGCCTAGCCAACGAACAACGCCCTCGGTAACTCGCGCCCAACCTTCGGAACACGGCAATTAAAAAGAGATCCAATGATCTCACTCAGACCTCTGTGAAACGGCGCGTGTGGCCCATCGCACCGCTTTACCAACCGTCCACCTGTCGACGCCCAGCTTTCGTCCTATCTTCGGGTAGGTCATACCGAGCTCGCGAAGATGTGTCGCCTTTGCAGCAATCCGTTGGTACATTGGCGGTTCTCGCGTGTCACCAATTGTGATCTCTACCCGTATCGAGGCAGCGGTTCGAATTCTTCGCGTTCGCGTCCACCAGGACAACCCCCCTAGACCCAAAACTTCCGAAGACTTCAGACCTGAGGACTCCGTCCCTGAGAGTTCCTGTCTGCAAAATGTCTGCAAGAAAAAACCGGCGAGAGCCGGGAAAGCCAGGGTGCTCTCTCACTCCGCAGCTGGCACCGATGCCATGCCTTCCGCAGCGTGGAGAGACCTCATCAGTATGCTCCCGATCAACCCGCACTTCGCCACCCGCGGGTACCCTTAGCTTGAGTGGTAAACGCATTTTCGTCTCGGTCGCGCCACTCATGGTGATGCCCGAGACGGTACAGGTCAGCAAGAGACCAGGTCAGACTAGCGCGGTCGCAGCAATTCTAGTGCCGCGAGTGTCATTGCTTCGACGCCGGCTGTAACGGACCCACGTGGTTCGATCCGGAAATGGCCTGAATGGTTCTCCGCCCAGTCACCGCTTGCTAGCCTGTCGGGCGGCGTGCCGCCGACTAGGAAGTACACACTCGGAATCGGCGGATCGACATTGACGAGGTCTGGAAAATCCTCCGACCCCATGTCGAGCTGTCTGAACTCGACGAAGGCGTCGGCCGGCATTCCAGCCTCCATCGCCGATCGAACACGCCTCGCGAGGGCCGCGTCATTGGTTGTAGTCGGTGCGCCGTCCTCACGTACGATGACCCGTGGCAACAACTCTTCAGGGATGCCCGCCGCGCGCGCCGTGTTGACCGCAACGCGCTCAATGGCCTCCAACAAGTAGTAACGCGTCTCTTCTGTGTTGGCCCGGACCGTAATGTCGAGGCGCGCAGTGTCGGCTATGACATTGGGTGCCGTACCGGCATGGAATGCGCCTACTGTGATCAACGCTGGCTCAATGGGGGATATGTCCCGGGTCACAATTGATTGCAGCGCGATGACGATCTGGCTGCCGATATAGACCGGGTCCTTGCCGAGGTGCGGTGAAGCTCCGTGCGTACCTACACCCCGTACAACGATCTCCACCGTATCGGAGCTCGAAAACATTAGGCCGTCACTGAAGGAAATCGTACCCACCGGATACACCGCCAATACGTGCAGCGCCAACGCGAAGTCTGGTCGCCCGACGCGCTCGTAGATGCCGTCCGCAACCATGGCTTTTGCTCCGCCCTCGGCCTCTTCCGCGGGTTGCGCCACGAGCATTAGCGTGCCGCTCCACTGGCCTTTCATTCCAGCCATACGACGTGCGACGCCGATGAGCGTCGTCATGTGCATGTCGTGTCCACAGGCATGCATGACGGGCATTTCATTTCCTTCGAGGTTGATCTGCCTCACTTGGGACGCATATTCGAGCCCCGTCTGTTCTAGGACCGGGAGCCCATCCATATCAGCGCGAATCATGAGGGTTGGCCCATCGCCGTTACGAAGCATTCCGACGAGCCCGGTATTGCCGACGCCGCGGGTAACCTTGTATCCGGCGCCCTCGAACTCTTTCGCCATTCGGTCGGAGGTCTCGAACTCCTGCATGGAGAGTTCTGGATTGGCATGGAGGTGTTTGAATAGAGCGTCGAGATGCTCATCGTAGTCCTGTGCGATATCGACCCGTAGCTCGCTGGCAGATGCAACCAAACAAACGAACATGCTCGCGAACAAGAGCGAACGTCTGGACACGATGAACCTCCTAGAATCAGTGTAGCCAGATTCCCAAGACCGAGTTTACCAACCGAGCTCCGCGATGCAGAATTCGTGGCATATTATTCGCCGGGCCCCCTTCCACGCCAGCACCAGATCGAAAGCTACGCCCGGACGCGAAAGGTGATGGATCCGCTCCCCTACACGCTCCTCTGGCTTCATGATTGCAGGATGACTGCAAGAAGAAACCCCGACCGAAGTCGGGGTCCTTTGAAGGGGAACGTAATAGGTGCCAGGGCCGACATTTTGGCATTTTTTGATAGGATGACCGTCGGACGGTCATTCTGATGCCGAGACGACCTCGGGTATTTGTTGAAGGCGGGATCTATCACGTCTACAACCGCTTCGCGCGGGGCGCTGAGGTCTTCAAGGAAGGCGAGGAAGCCGATCGGTTCCTCGAGCTGCTCAGGCATGTCCGGCAGCGAGACGGTCTGACCGTCTTTGCTTTTTGTCTGATGTCCAATCACTACCACCTTGCGTTGCGGAGCGGGCCGGTTCCCCTTTCCCGCACATTGGGCTACGTCCAGGCCCGATTCAGTCAGCAATACAACTGCGCCCACCGCTCCACGGGTCCGATGTGGCAGAGCCGATACAAGGCGAAGCTCGTCGAAGACCCGACCTTTCTCGAACAGCTCATCGTCTACATCCACCTCAACCCTGTCACGGCATGCGCCGTGGATGACCCATCCGACTACCCCCTGTGTGGGCATCGCGAGCTTCTGAAAAAGACGGCTCAGCCCCTGGTCGATGCCGATCAGACGCTGTCCCTCTTCGGTGGAACGACCCGCACCGCCCGTCGAAGGTATGTCAGGCAGCTCGAGGGCGCTCGCGACGTCGAGTGGCGGGCCGAGCTTCCCGGTTGGCTTCCGTGGTG
Source organism: uncultured Thermoanaerobaculia bacterium (assembly GCA_965364305.1). Classification (GTDB taxonomy): domain Bacteria; phylum Acidobacteriota; class Thermoanaerobaculia; order Thermoanaerobaculales; family Sulfomarinibacteraceae; genus Sulfomarinibacter. Next base: position 2,998 of record CBDTWX010000108.1, on the reverse strand, counting down.
GGGGCGGGAACCTGACCGGCCGATCGAGCCCGAACCTCCCGGCGCGTGGATCGATGAACGAGGCGTTTCAACCGGTCTCGAGCGGCCCTCGGTGAAAGCGGAGGACTTTCTGTCCCTCGCTGCCGAGATTCTGAAAATGGCGCCCGAGAAGCTCACCGCCCCGGGTTCGGGTCACCAGATCACGAGAGTTCGATTGCTCATCCTAGCGCTTGCCGTCGAACGGTGGCATCTGCGTCCCTCGAGCTTCGCCCCCCTGTTTCGGCGGCGGAACGACGTGGTGTCGCGGTGGGTGAGGTGGGGCGCACAACGACGAATGGAGGATGAGGATTTCAGAGAGTTGTACGATGACCTCGACCATGAGCTCAGCCACCGTCTCACCGGTGCCAAGCCAGTCGATTAGAAAATGCCAAAATGTCGGCCCCGGCGCCCTTACTTCGTGAATGCCTCGTGAGACTGTGTTGAGAGGAGTGGCTGAATGACAACTTGGAGTTTGCGTGCATGGTATCTGTGGTTCGTCGTGTTACCAGTCGTTGCCGGACAACCACCGGTCGTGGACGCCGGGACGCTGGAGGACAACCGGACGCTGCTGGTTGAGTGGCTGACCGGTGAGCTCGTAGCTCGAGAAGACTCTTCGTTCATGGACAGATATGTCGGCGAAGAGATCGTCGTTGATGGACTCCGGGAACCCGCGCTGGTGGTTGACGAAGTCTTCGACGCGGTGGCGTACGAGCTGTACGGCGAAAAGGTGAAAGACTGGTTCAAAATCCGCTCGTTCGGGTCGTCGGTGTCGGAGGATCTCCCAAGGAGGATGCTCGAGAACATCGGCCTGTCCCTGTACTCGGTACGCACCTTCTCCCTCGAGCCAGAGAGTGGATCGATCGTGATGAGGGTATGGCACCCGTCTCCCGACGGTCGTCGCTCGCTCGAGGACAGAAAAGAAACCACGAATCCACGCCATATCAAGATCACGAGCCTGACCGAGAAAAAAGGGTGCGGCACCCGATTCCGGCGGCGGGGCGCCGAGTTTGTCGGTGTTCCTGTCAGAGGCACCTGTGCGTTTGCCACCAAGGATGGAATTCTGAGCATCGAACGACTCTGGAGGGTCACTTCAGAGGGATTCGAGATGGACTGGATCTCTCGAGGTCAGGTTCCTCAAAGTGCCAGCACGGTGAGGCTCAGCTCTCTGTATCACTGCGAGTACTTTGACCTTCGACTCACCCATCTCGAGCAGCGTGCATTCGGTTTCACGAGCGGCATCGTGAAGCGGATCCATGACCAGAACGGTTCGGCCACGTTCGGGCCGGTGACCAGAGGCGGCGAGACCCAGAACGATGTGGGCGGAACTGGGAGCCCCAAGTTCATGGTCAATCTCGATCGGGTGGAGGACTGGCGGGTACTGAAGGGCGCTCGCAGGTGGGAGGACGGGAAGGCCGAGGAGGCCTTTGAGGTCAGGATCCCGGTCGGTGCGCGTGAATTCACGGTCGAGCTCGTAAATGCCCGACTCGAGATGAGCGCGGCACGGCCGAGATCTTCCGATTTTGACGAGATCGCGCGCCTGATCGCCGGGTCGTTTTCCAACCGCGACCAGGTTGACGGGAACCGGAATTGGGAGGTGGTGTTGCATATCGCGCCCATCTGGACCGGGAAGGCAGCCCGCCGCTGGTTCTATGTGGAGATGGCGATTGGCGCAACCCCCGACGAACCGTTTCTTCAAAGGGTGGTCGACGTGGGTCCCGGGCGGGACGAGTGGACCATCAGATGGTTGATCCACAAGCTCGACGACCCAGACACCCTGGTTGGTTTGTGGAGAGATCCTGATCGCTTTGATTATGGTGAGGGCCGCAGCCAGCTCGCTTCCTCGCCCTGCGAGCTCGTGTTTCAGAAGCAGGGCGAGGCGTGGGTCTCGTCATCGATTCGACCGTGCGCACCCGACCCCGTCGAAGCCTTCAGGTGGCGACTGACCCCGGACCGGATTCAACTCATGCGCTTTGCGTACTCTCTCAACGGTGCGCTGCAGTTTCCGAGACAATTGCTGAATCTCGACCGACAATAGGTGCCATACGATGCCAAGCCAGTCGATTAGAAAATGCCAAAATGTCGGCCCTGGCACCCTTGACTTTTTCAGTTCACAGCGGCGGTCCAGGCCGTGGTATTGCCCGACTCGAATCCGTCCGAGAATATGTGGTTTGCGAAGAAGTCGTAATTCGTGATGACGGCGGCGTCGATGATGCCGTCGTAGTCGTTCGGGCTGAGCGCATCGTCAACCGTGAAGGTGACCAGGTAGGTGACGTCCGGGTCGGGGACACCGTCGTCCACCGCCGTCACGGTCACCTGCTGCTCGTCGGACCAGTTGGTCGTGGTGAAGGTCAGCTGGCTCGGGCTCACCGTGCCCTCGCCGGTATCGAGGGAGACGACGTCGATGACCACGTCGGCGCTCGGCTCGGTACACAGGCTGATACCCAGGATCGCGTCGTAGGCCTGCTCGATGGTTCCTGCCGGATCACCGGTGATACAGATGCCGTTGGCGAGCACCATCAGCGGAGTCAAGGTGTTGTGGTCGTACGAGGAGAGGCCGATGCTGTGGTTGAGGGGGTTGGTCGCCGCGCCCATGCCGTGCAGGTCCATGCCAGCCGCCGCAGTGAGGGTGACCTGGTTGCCGACAGCCCCGCCGTCGGTCGCCGCCGCCCAGCGGCCCAGAATTTCATCGTTCAAGGAATCGCAGGCAGAGGCATGGTGGCGGGCTACGGTGGGATGGGGGGCCAGCCGCGGCCACATGGGCCATCCGCCGCTCGTCATGAGCAGCTGCTCGGTACCGAGAGTCGCGTCGGGCTGTACCCGGCGGGCCGACACCGATGCTCCCGAACCTGATCGCCAGGCTACCAGAAAGCTCTCATCGACGGCGTTGAAGGAAACGTCGATACCGCCGTGCGTGATTCGTTCCGCGAGCTCCATGTAGCCGACGAGCGGGCTGCCGTCGACGACATCGAGGCGACGGGCA
>CBDTWX010000107.1:0-13277 GCA_965364305.1 uncultured Thermoanaerobaculia bacterium | reverse complement strand
CGCGCCGAGAAAGACGCCAAGCGCTCCTGCCGCTGCCAGCTGTCGCTGACCCTGTCCCTGTTCCTGTTGTGGTGCAGTCGTCGCGCCTGCATGTTCGTGCGGGCGTGCACGCGGGACGCGTGCATCACAAGTGGAACACGTTGCAGGTGTGCGGGCGGCTGGGGGTCCTTTCAAAACTCGAAAGTGACCGGGTAGGTGGGCGGACATTCAACATTCAAAATTCAAAATTGCCGCGAGGGGGTAACCACCCTCGAGCGCCTACGGTCGGTGCCGCCGGGCGAGCTCTTGGAGAATGTACAGATTTCTGCCTCCAGAGACGCGGGAGATTTCCGAAAGACTTGCGATTTCTGCCTCGGTCAGGATGTCGTTTCTCACCAGCTTCTTGAGGATGCGCTCGAGATGGTGCTCCACGAGATATCTGCCGAACCGCAGGCTGACGGTGTGGAGCCGGTCGGTGTGACGGTCGCGATCATAGACCAACTCGAGATTGCGATGGGCGGGAATGCCCCCAAAAAACAGATTCTCGAAATCAAGATAGGTTCGCCTCATCAGGGCAGTGGTTTCGCGGTCGGTCTCCGACTCGAGGGCCGCGCCGACCGCTGCGACAAGCTCGATCACGAGCCTCTCTTCGTTTTCCAGCCTGAGGCGAATCCGCGTGTCTCTCTCGCGAGCGTTCGGCCGATCGACAATCAGGTAGGGGCTTCCGGCGATCGTAGACGATTCTCGGCGGAGCAACAGATTCGAGGCGGACAGGCTCTCGGCTTGGCGTGAAAAGGCTCCATCGACCCCTGCGATCACCCGGTCGACAAGCACACCTAGCTGGGTCCCATCTGTGAACGGCTCCAATTCGCCCTTTCGCCAATTGAACAAAACATCCGTCGTGCTTCGTCCGCGGGCGCCCTCCACTCGGACCGTGGGGCGGAGCGGGTAGAGCAGGATGCGATCCCTGAACTGGACAAAGGACGACCTCTCGGCTTCGGTTTGCGTCGTCCCGGCGAGGGTCGGATCGACGATGAACCAGTGCAGATCACGATTTCGGGTCGGAAGAGCGACCTCGACCCAGGCGTGCGCCGACAGGGTGTCGAGGTTGTAGAGCAGACCGGTCGTGCGGCGGGCTGCGATGCCCATCGCTCGAAGCATCGCCACCAACAGCCCGGTGTGGTCGTCGCAGTCCCCGGTTCGATCCTCGAGAATCTCGAGCGGGCTTCGAGTTGAAGGGCTCTCGCGATATTGCAGGCTGCCGGCCACCCAGCTGTTGACCGCTTCGACCTTTTCATAGCGATTCGCAGCTTTGGGGGCGAGGGTTGCCGCAATTTCGGAAATTCTGCGAAGCTCTCTCTCGTCGACGGCATCTCGCCCCATCTCGAGTCTCGAAATCCGCTCGACGTCGGGAGGGTATGCATCGTCATCGGATTTCTCGAGCTTTCCGGGCTTGAGGATCTGGTAGGTATCGAGCAGGATCTCGCCCTCGACGTTGACGGTGATCAGCGGTTCGGCCCCGTCGAGCGTTTCGGTGCCGACCGTCGGAAGTGGCACACGGATCGCGGTTTGCGCACTGCTGACCGAGCTTTCGATCGACATCTCCAACTGATGCGGCCCGCCCCACGCCGTCACCTCGGACAGTCGGAGGTTGAAGATGGGCGGGGCGGGTAAGGATATGTTGAGGACCGCCCGGGAAGTGAGGGTTCCCTCGGGCTGGAAGACCACTTGGATCACGAACGGAATACGCCGGCCGCCATCGATCGGTCTGATCTTGAGCACCGGTGCTTCGAGAGGATCGTAGGGCACATCGCGATAGGTGAAGACCCGGCCGCCCATCACCGAGACCGGCGCCGACGGGAGGGCTTCGTGAGTCCAGACTGCGGCTTCCCCGGTCAGGACCGGGTCAATGCTCCGGGCGTGTTCGCCGTCTGAGTTGATTGGCGGACGAAATTCGGAAAGGCGGACGTCGAGCAGCCGAGAAATGAGCCTCTCTGCAGCCACATCGATCGGGTTGCGGTCGGTCGCCCTCGATGTCCGGCTCGGTGCCGCGCAGATTGCGGCCACCAGAATTGTGATCCCAATCGCGCTCCCGGGTCGCCCTCGATGCTGTCGGGACATGCGGAGACTCTACCACCTATCCACCCTCGGTTGACGGGTCGCCTCCTCGATCAGATACCAGAACGACCGGTAGGGCTCATCCGTCGCCCGGTTCATGCCGATTTCACACGTGCGGCTCGAGGAGTAGAATCCGTCGAAATGGCCGGCACGGATCTCGTCAGCCTCAGAGGCGGTCGCAGAAGCGGTCAGCTCGGGCACCAGGAATCCGCGGTCGCCGGCAAAACCACAGCAGCCGGCGCTTGCCGGAATGACCGCATTCTCACAGAAATGCCGGACCACGTGGAGGAGCTGGTCTTCGATTCCCATCTTGGCGGTCGAGCACACGGGATGGAGTGCGACCGTCCCGGCCGGGTGGCGGGGGTTCAATTCCGGCACCACCTTCTCGAGGGCGAACTCGATGCCATCGAGGATCCGAAGGTTTTCGTATTGTGATCGAATCTCGGGCGGGAGCGTCGGTCCACAGGTGCGCAAGGTGTAGGCACACGGGCTGGTGTCGACGACCACCGGGAGGCGACCTTCCTCCGTCCATTGCCAGAGGGCTTCTACGAGCCGAGAGACGGCCGTCGCCGCCGCCTTCGAATACCCCTTGGAGCCGAATGGCATGCCGCAGCAGTGGTTGTTGGCCCCTTCAGGGATCCAAACCTGAACTCCTGCGCGGCGGCAGACCTCGACCACGGTTTCCGCGAGGGGACGGTTGCCATGCGGAGGTTCGAACACGCGTGAAACACAGCACGGGAAGTAGATCGCCCACGCCCCCTCATACGTCGAGGTTGGCACACGGGTGCGAGCCGGGCGTGGGAGATCGGTGGGCGCCAGTCTCGTGAGGTGGGCGAGTCGGAGGCCACCACGCGCCAATCTTTGCACCGCCCCGAAGTGGCGTGCCATGACCCCGGCCAGCCTGTGGCGCCAGACCGGGTGCCCTTGGTCTCGAATCATCTTGACGAGCTGCCCAGTGTCGATGCCCACCGGACAAGCGGTGGCGCAGAGCCCGTCGGCAGCGCAGGTGTCGACGGCAGAGTAGCGAAATGCGTGCTCCAGCTCTCGAAGGATCGTGGAATCCGCTTCGTTCTTTCCGAGGCGAGTCATCTCCCGGCGCAGGGCGATCCGTTGGCGAGGTGTGAGGGTCAGGTCGCGGCTCGGGCAGAGCCGTTCGCAGAATCCGCATTCGATGCACGGATCCACGGAATCCTCGATGATCTCAAGGTTTTTGAGGTCGGTGATGTGAGCTTGGGGGTTGTCGTTGATGAGCACGCCCGGGTTGAGAAGACCTTCCGGGTCGACCAGGTTTTTGACCTGGCGCATGATGGCTGCCGCCTCAATGCCCCATTCGAGCTCGAGGAATGGCGCCATGTTGCGGCCGGTGCTGTGCTCGCCCTTGAGTGCCCCGCCGAAATCACCGGCGACGACAACCGCCAGCTCTCTGAGGAATGTGTCGAATCGATCAATTTCGGAGTGATCGTCAAAGCCCTGATTGAGGACGAAGTGGAGGTTGCCATCCTTGGCGTGACCGAAAATGATCGCGTCGTCGTAGCGGTGAGAGGCAAGCAGACCCTGAAGAACCGAAACACCTTCGGCCAGTGCTTCGAACGGAAAGACCACATCCTCGATGATCATCGAGGTTCCCGGTGTTCGCTGCGCACCGACCGAAGCGATCAGACCCTTTCTGACGGACCACAGGGCATTCTGCCGTTTCGGTTCGCGGGTGAAGATCGGCTCCGATAGCATCGCGAGGCCTGGGAGGGTGGCAGAGCAGTTCCCGGCGAATTCGGAAAGTTCGCCTTCGGTGTGGGCCTGAAACTCCACCAACAGCGCCGCCGCGGTGGGTGGCAGGTTGAAAATTCGCTGCGGAACGCCTGGCTGATGTTGGACCGAGAAGAGCGACGAACGATCCATGAGCTCGAGGGTTCGAGCGCCGGAATCGCGGAGCGGAACGATGGCAGAGCAGGCCGCCGGCACGTCTGGAAAGAAGAGCATGCCGGTGTGCTTGAGCGGATAGTCGGGCACGGTCCTCAGGACCGCATCGGCGATGAAGCCGAGGGTGCCTTCTGAGCCGATCATCAGATGAGACAGGATGGCCGCCGGTGTCTGATAGTCGAGGAAGGCGTTGAGCGAGTATCCCATGGTGTTCTTCATGCGGTACTTGCGTCGTATGCGATCGCTCAGCGACGAGTCTGCGCGGACCTGATCCCGGAGCTCGAGAAGCCCGCGTGCGACGAGGGGTGCCTCGGCGGCGAACCGTTCCTCGCAGTCCTCGGTCCCGGAGTCGATCGTGGTGCCGTCCGGAAGTACGAAGACCATGGATGCGAGGGTCTGATACGCGTTGAGTTCGACCCCGCAGCACATTCCCGAGGAGTTGTTGGCTAGCACGCCTCCCATCATGCAGGCGTTGATCGAGGCGGGGTCGGGTCCGATCTTTTTTTGGTAAGGGGTCAGTCGCTGATTCACGGCAGCTGCGATGACTCCGGGTTGAAAGCGAACCGCGTCGCCGTTCTCGATGACCTCTGCGGTTCGCCAGTGACGCGCCACGTCGACCAGAATGCCGTCGGTCACCGCCTGCCCCGACAGGCTGGTACCGGCGGCACGAAAGACCATCGGGATCCGGTGAGCTTGGCTGATACCGAAAAGCTCACGCACCTCGTCGATCGTCTTTGGTTGGACGACGGCCCGCGGCACCAGACGATAGACGCTGGCGTCATTGGCGAAGGCGTAACGGTGGATCGCACCGGTCAGCACCCGGTCTTCTGACAGGGTGTTCTCGAGCTCCCGGCGGAGGTCTTTCTGCGAGGCAGCCGGGATCATGGGTGATCTCTCTTCAGCGTGCGGCCCGCAGTGGATCGCCGGCAAAGGTCGTGGGACATGTCGGAACTCTACCACTCGTCGACCCTGAGCCGATTGCAGCGCGGGCGATCGGCCAACCTCCACTGCCTTCTCGGAGGGGAGGACCATCGTCGCGATGCGTTTCGAGTCGAGCGGGTGTAGGATACGTGACGAAAAGGAGTCGGCCGTAATGCTCAGTCATGCGATTCCCGCAGATGTCAGGGTTGTCGTCGTCATCGTTCTTTTCGTGTTTTTCTGCTCAAATTCCGTCTGTGCGCAGGATCCGTCCAGCACACCGAAGCCGGTTGCGGAAGGCGGTGCGGACGAGCCCTCTGAGCGGGGCGAGGCCGATGTCAACGAGGTTCGCAATGCCGCCATCTCCGTCTTCAACGAGGGTGTTGCCGCCCTCGACGAGGAGGATCTACCCGCCGCTCTCGAGAAATTCCGGCAAGCTTCGGACATCGATCCCGACTTTCCCGACGCCGCCCGAGCCACGGCGGCGGTCGCGATGGAGCTCGAGGATTTCCAGACGGCGGCCGATGCCGCCGAAAACCTCGTCCGTCTTCAACCGGACGATGCCGATGCGATCGGTACCGCCTATTTTGCGGAGCTCTTGCTCGGCGATGTCGACGGAATGATTCCCTTCGCGCGCCGGCTTGCCGAAGTCAATCCGATGGTGGTGTCCAACGAGATGCTGAAACACGCGCAGATATTGTTTGAAGACGGTGTGCTGGACGGATCGCGAGCTCTGCTCGAGATCATCGTCGAGCGGGAGCCGGGGCTTGCGGCGGCCCACTTCCAGCTCGGTCTGACCTGCAACGCGCTCGGTGCTGCCGAGTGCACCAAGCACTCCCTGGGGACATTCCTCGAGATCGCACCTGACGACCCCGACGCAGAGACCGCTCGCTCGCTGCTCGAGTACCTCAGATAGCGCGCGACTCCTTGCCCGGTTCCGATCGTAGGGCTATTCTCGGCCGCAGTATGGATCACGCAAAGACCACCCGCGGTCAGTGGCGCCGGTGAACGGAACGATCTCCTCGCGATCCGCTCGATCCGCGGAGCTCCTCGCCCGGCTGCGGGCGGGCGGACGGATTGATGAATCCCAAGCGTTTCTCGTCACCGCGCCGCTCCGCATCTGCCCGCTCGGCGCGCACGTCGACCATCAAGGGGGTGTGGTGACCGGGATGACCGTCGATCGTGAGGTCGTCATGGCCGCTGTTCCCGATCGGGACGCCGTCCTGAGGGTGTCGAGCCTCGACTTTCCGGGGGAGGTCGTTGTCAGACTCGGGGAAATGGTAGCGGCGAAGGCGGGGGATTGGGGTGACTATCTCCGTGCGGCAGCCGCAGTCCTCTCGAGAACGTACCGCCTCCGAAACGGCTTGCGGGCGGTGATCGGCGGAGATCTTCCGGGCGCCGGTCTGAGCTCATCGGCGGCCGTTCTCATCGCCTACCTTTTCGCCCTGACTCGGGTCAACGCGATCGACGTCAACCGAGAGGAAATTTCGGCCCTGGTTCAGGTAGCGGAGAACCAGTACGTGGGTGTGGCCAGCGGGCGCCTCGACCAGAGCATCATTCTCTTCGCCGAGGACGGGCACCTCACCCGCGTCGATTGCCGAGATCTGAAGATCGAACAGGTGACCCGCCCACCTGGCCTGGGAGAGTTTTCCGTTCTTGTGGCATTTTCCGGTATCGGTCGGGCCCTGGCGGGGTCCGGATTCAACACCCGGGTGGAGGAGTGCCACGAGGCCGCTCGACTCCTGCTAGAGCTTGGAGGCGAGCCATCCCATGACCATCCGATGTTGTCTGATGTGCGGCCAGAGATCTTCGAGGAGTGTGCCGCTGACCTCCGCCAAGACCTTCGGCGACGTGCCGCGCATTATTTTGAAGAGCAGGAACGGGTGTTTGAAGCGGTCGAGGCGTGGCGCCGTGGCGATCTCGACAGGTTCGGCCTCCTGATGACCGCTTCGGGCGCGAGCTCGATTCACAACTACGAAAGCGGTACGGCAGAACTCATCACCCTGTACGAGCTTTTGAGAAACGCGCCCGGCGTCTATGGGACTCGTTTTTCGGGCGGTGGATTTGGCGGAAGCTGCATCGCCCTGACCGAGCGCGGGGCCGGCCAGTCAGTGATCGACGAGGTGAGGCCGGGCTATGAGGCCGCGCATCCCGAAGCTGCCGCCAACGCGTCGTTCCACGTCTGCAGCTCTGGCGGCCCGGCGCGGCTAGAGTATCTGGAGGGTTGATGCAGGCCGTGATGCTGGCCGCGGGGATGGGGACGAGGCTGAGGCCGGTGACGAAGAGTCGGAGTAAGGCCATGGTTCCGGTCCTCGGACGACCGCTCGTCGAAAGGGCGCTGATGCCGTTCGTCGAAAATGGCATCCGTGACATCGTGTTCGTCATTTCTGCAGAAGACGCCGAAATCGAGCGGCATTTCACCGAGGACACGGCGCTCGATATCGATGCTCAGTTCGTGATTCAAAAAGAACGCCTCGGAACCGCGCATGCGCTCGCCCTCGCGACGCCCTTCCTGAGCGGACAATTCGCTGTGTCCGCGTGTGACAGCCTGGTGAACGGGGGTCACATCCGCCAGCTCCTGCACGCAGCGGACGGCGCTGATATCGTCCTCAGTCTGCTCGATGTCGAACCCGAACTTGTGTCGAGGAGCGCGGCGGTCGAAGTCGACCGCGGCCTCGTTCGCCGAATCGTCGAGAAACCGACGCTCGATCAGGCGCCGTCACACACTGTGAGCCTCTCGCACTATATCTTCGGTCCACGTCTGACAGATTTGCTGCCCCGGGTCGAGGCGTCATCAAGAGGGGAGTACGAACTCCAGGATGCGATCCAGAGTCTGATCGATGGCGGGGGACGCGTGGTGGGAGTTCGGGCGCCAGAACGGCGCCAGGTTTCGACTCCCGAGGACCTCCTGGTGTTGACCCGTCAACTGCTGCAGGCAGGGGCTGAGCCGAAGATCGTCGAGCCGCGGAGGATTGCCAAGAGAACGCGTGTTTTTGAACCGGTCTACCTCGAGAACGGCGCACAGATCGGGGATGGCTGTGTCGTGGGTCCGGAGGTCTTCCTCGAGTGCGGTTGCCGCATAGGACACGGGGCCCTGATTCGGAGATCGATCGTTCTCCGGGGTGGGCGGGTCGATGACGGGCGGATCATCGAGAATCAGGTCGTGGTCTGAGGAACGCGAGAGCGGCCACCGCTCACCGATAGAGAATGGACAGCAGTATACTCAGGAGTGGCGGGTTGGAGTTTTGGACTAACCATTTGATGACTTCAGAGCTTCCGATGTGATCCGCAAAACGTCGGTGGCAATCCGATGTGGGTGGACAAAATCACTCTATTAATTAAAGATAAGGTGTCTCGGTCCTACTGTGCTTGCAACAGTTCCTTGACTTTACAAGCATTTTCGTGGCTGCTATATTTTAAAAATGGTCAGACCAAAAAGCGATCCGACTCTGAATCCGAGCGAGCCGTCAGCTTCGGGAGACGCGCAGAACTCGCCGGTGGCTGGAAAGCTCGTCGTGGCCTATGTGCAGCGGCTCATCGAGGGCGGCCAGTTCAAGGCGGGTGACAGACTGCCGCCCGAGAGGGAGCTCGCCAAACTGATCGGTGTCAGCAGACCGAGCATTCGGGCCGGTCTTCAGTCGCTCGCTGCGGTCGGGGTCGTCGAGTCCAGGCACGGAGCGGGGACCTTTGTGGCCGACGGCCCACCGCTGTTGGATGTCAATCCGCTGTCACTCTTTTCCGCTTTGCACCGCATTCCCCAAGACGAGCTCTTCGAAACTCGGAAGGTGATTGAGATTGATCTCGCCGGTTTGGCGGCGGAACGAGCACGCGGAGACGAGTTGGCAGTCATCTCGGAAGAGGTGATGGAGATGTTTGCTTCGGTCGATGATGTACATCGTTTCCTGGTCCACGATATTCGGTTCCATCGTGCGGTCGCGGCGGCGGCGCGGAATCCCCTGCTGGCGGCTATCATGGAAATGGTTGCCGATCTCTTCTACGACCAGCGAAAAAAAACCGTGGACCGTTGGCGCGAGGCCCCAGAAGCCGCGGAACAGCATCGGAAGATCTACCAGGCGATTCGCGCGCGTGACGTCGAGCGCGCACGTCGGGAGATGGACGCGCACCTGGGTTGGGCGCAGAAGGCGCAAGAGATCGAGGTCAAGGCGATGTATCACCGAACCGATGGAGACGGTTAAACGGAGCCGGCATGCGTGTTTCAAATCAGCTCAGGGCCCTTCGCGCCGGTCCGACGGATGATATCGATGAGTCGTTGGCGCTGGATCTTGGCCCGGATCGTCGAGTCGTGGTGGTACGGCGAACAATTCGCCGCGTGGAGGGTGGATTTTTGATGGTGTCTCGGCAGGGCGGCCGGCGGAGGATTCTCGCAGTCGATCTCGAAGACTCGGGCCCCGCCGGGCTTCTCGAAGGCGATCGCTGGCAGCCAGAGCCGACTGTCGAAGTGTGCAGCTGCGATCTCGATCACGCGAATGCGACTGCTCTGAGAACGACCTACGAGTTTGCGCGGCCGAAGCCCCTCGGCCTCGAAGACTCGTTTGGCCTTGGCGATCGGCTCGGCATCGCTGGGCCGGCGCATTTGCGGGCACTGAAGGATAGCCGCTTTCAGGTTGTTTTGGCCCAGCAGTCGATCCGCGAGCTCGAGCGGACCGAGCGAACGCCCGACGAGGTCATGGACGCCGCCGTCTGGGCGGTCATTGAAGAGGGCTGGACCGAGCCCTGGGGCGCGGACGCCGACCACCTCAAGACCCCGGCGGATGTGGACCGAATGGCGGCGGCCGGTTTCACCATGTTTACGATTGATCCCGGCGACCACGTGATCGATGCGGCCGACACGATGACGGTTTCAGAGCTCGAAGAGGCGGCCGGTGGACTCCCGTGGTCCGATCTCGAGGACACGGCGGCCGGCGCCCTTGGGCGGTACGCCGGTGTCGGGATTCACGTCGCGCCCGATCTCGCTTTTGAACCGGAGACCGACGAGGTGCTGCGCGCGTGGGTGAAGTACGGTGCGCCGATCGCGCACGTGGCAATGATGTACCGGCACATCGACTCGACGATGGGTGACCGGCCGTTCGAGATCGAGGTCTCGGTGGACGAGACGGCCTCCGTGACGACTCCCTTCGAACATTGGCTTGTCGCGTCGGAGCTGCGTCGTCTCGGCGTGCGCTGGATCGGTCTGGCGCCGCGATTCGTCGGCGCCTTCGAAAAGGGCATCGACTACCGCGGAGATCTCGAGCTCTTTCGCAAGGAATATCTCAAGCACCTGGCGGTCGCGGAGGCCGTCGGGCCGTACAAGATCAGCATCCACTCGGGGAGCGACAAGTTCGGGGTGTATCGGGTGATCGGAGAGATCGGCAGGGGTGGGGTCCACGTCAAGACGGCGGGCACGAGCTATCTCGAGGCCCTGCGGACGCTGGCCGCCTGCGAGCCGGATCTGTTCCGCGAAATTCTGGATTTCTCGCGCGGCCTGTATGAACACGAGCGGCGCACCTACCATGTCTCGGCCGAGCTGGCGAGGGTCCCCGCGGGGTCGGATTTGGCTGACGGGGACCTTGCCGGACTCTTCGAAGATGACGACGCCCGGCAGGTCCTCCATGTGACTTTTGGGCGGGTGCTGACCGAGAAGGGTGACGGCGGGGCCTATCTCTTCAAAGATCGGTTGCTCGCCGCACTGAACGCGCATGAAGCGGTTCACTTTGACAACTTGGTGGCGCACTTCCGCCGCCACATTGCGCCCTTTGCAGGCGCTGACGGAGAGGCGAGATGACCTATATCGACGATCTTTTTTCGCTCGACGGAAAGGTGGGGGTGGCGATCGGCGCCGGCGGGGTGTTGGCGGGGGCGATGGCGGATGCTCTGGCCGGTGCCGGGGCAAGGGTGGCCGTGCTCGATCTCAGCGGAGAGATGGCCGACCAACGTGCCGCGACGATTCGGGAGCAATCCGGTGTCGATGCTTTCGGGATGGCGGTCGATGCGACCAGCGAGGAGGATCTTCGCGCGTCGCTTGGACAGGTCCTGGGGCTGTGGGGGAGGGTGGACATCCTGCTCAACGCCGCCGGCATCAACTCGGGGACGCCATTCTTCGAGATCACCGAGGAGGAGTGGGATCGAATTCTCTCGGTCAACCTGAAGAGCATGTTCCTCGCGTGCCAGGTCTTCGGCGGAGACATGGTGGAGCGTGGCGAGGGCGGGTCGGTGATCAACATCTCGTCCGCCTCCTCGGGACCACCATTGTCCAAGGTCTTCACCTACTCGATCAGTAAGGCGGGAGTCAACAACATGACCCAGTTCCTGGCGCGGGAGTGGGCGCCCCGCCGGGTACGGGTCAACGCGATCGCTCCGGGCTTCTTCCCCGCCGAGCAGAATCGAAAGCTGCTGACCGAGGAGCGAACGGCGGCGATCATGGGCCACACCCCGATGAATCGATTTGGTGAGCCCGCCGAGCTCGGTGGCGCGGTGGTGTGGTTGGCTTCGGACAAGGCCTCCGGGTTTGTAACCGGCTCTGTCGTCCGTGTCGACGGCGGTTTCACCGCGATGACAATCTGATGGACAGCTCGATGGTTTTAGAGATCATTAACACCGAGCGTGGTCTCAGCGAGATCGAGATTCGCGACCTGATGGCCAAGGGGCTCGCGCGGCTCAATCTGGTGGGGCAGCGGGTGCTGGTGGTCATTCCGGACGGTACCCGCACCGCGCCGATCAGTCTCTTCTTCGATCTTTTGGGCGATCTTCTCGGACGACAGGTCTCCGCGCTCGACTATCTGATCGCCCTCGGAACCCACCCGCCGATGGACGACGCGGCGAAAGGGCGACTCCTGGAAACGACGGTCGAGGGAGGAATCGCCGGGTTCTCGAGGATCTTCAACCATCGCTGGGAGTCTCCGGAGACCTTTGCATCTCTCGGCACCATCCCGGCGGCGGAGGTGGCCGAGGTGACCGGCGGTAAGGTCGAGATCGATATCGATGTGCGGCTCAACCAGCTCCTCGGGGAGCCCGACGGGTCTTCGCCGTACGACCACATCCTGGTCTGCGGGCCGGTGTTCCCGCATGAGGTGGCGGGCTTCTCCGGCGGCAACAAGTACTTCGTGCCCGGGGCCGCCGGTCCCGAGGTGATCGACGCGACGCACTGGGCGGGAGCCCTGGTGACGAGCAGCAGGATCATCGGGGTTCGCGACACGCCGGTACGCAGGCTCATCGATCGCGCGGCCTCCCTGATCCCGACACCGAGGAGCCTCATCGCCCTGGTCATGCATGGCCAGACGTTGCACGGGGTTTACATGGGTGGTATGGAGGAGGCCTGGCGTGCGGCGACCGAGCTCTCGGCCGAGCTGGATATCGTCTGGGTCGACCGGCCGTTTCAGCGAGTCCTGTCGGTCATGCCCCGGATGTACGACGATCTGTGGACCGGGGCGAAGGGCATGTACAAACTCGAACCGGCGATCGCCGACGGCGGCGAGGTCGTGATCTACGCTCCCCACATCACCGAGGTCTCGTACGTCCACGGTCACCACCTGGATCAGATCGGATATCACGTGCGCGACTACTTCGTCGCGCAGTGGGAACGCTTCAGCCATCTTCCGTGGGGGGTGCTCGCACACTCCACCCATTTGAGGGGCGACGGAAGCTACGTGGATGGTGTCGAAACCCCGCGGATTCAGGTCACGCTCGCCACCGGTATTCCCCGCGAGCGCTGCGAGAGAATCGGTCTCGGTTACATGGACCCGAACGAGGTGGACCCGGAGAGCTGGGCCGATCGCGAAGACGAGGGCGTGCTGCTGGTTCGCCGGGCGGGCGAGCAGCTGTATCGACTCAGAGAAGACGGCTGAACACAGCCTGGAGGGATTCGAACATGGCTCAAGCGGACATCGGTCTCATCGGACTCGCCGTGATGGGGCAGAATTTGGTGCTCAACATGAACGATCACGGGTTCAAGGTGGCGGTATTCAACCGTACCGTGTCGACGGTGGACGAGTTCCTCGCCGGCAACGCCAAGGACACCGAGATCGTCGGCGCTCGCTCGCTCGAGGAGCTGGTCGACGCGCTCATCAAGCCACGGCGGGTGATGCTGCTGGTCAAGGCCGGACAACCGGTCGACGACTTCATCGAGCTCCTGATTCGGTTGCTCGACGAGGGCGACATCATCATCGACGGCGGGAACTCGAACTACCACGACACCATCCGCCGTACCGCCTGGGTCGAGTCGAAAGGGCTTCTCTATGTCGGCACCGGGGTCTCCGGTGGTGAGGAGGGGGCCCGCCATGGCCCGTCGATCATGCCCGGCGGATCGCCTGATGCCTGGCCGCACGTCCGCCCGATCTTCCAGGCTGTTT
>CBDTWX010000106.1:0-13318 GCA_965364305.1 uncultured Thermoanaerobaculia bacterium | reverse complement strand
GTGACCCATTCAACCGCCTCACCCTCGGGATCAACGAGAATGGAGCCGACCGCCTGTGGCACATCCACGAGAAGATTGGTTAGCAGATAGTTGAACGGCATTCAAACCACGCCGCCGCCGAGAGCTTCGTTCCTGGCCGCCAGGCTCCGACCATACACGTTCACCTCGACTACATCGTCCCGAGCAGCGACCGAGCTGTGACCGCAGACTTGGAGTCCGGCGCATTTTCGATGACGCGCTCGAGGTATGGACGCGCCTCGTCACCGCGGCCCAGGATCATCAGCAGCTTGCCCATCTCGAAGGAAACCTCGATCCGGTCGGGGAAATTGAGCTGCGCTTCTTCGAGGAGGCTCTCGGCGAGATCGAGATCACCGTGACGTTGGGCGATCTCGGCGAGCCGGAGGTAGGCGTCGAATACGGGGCTCGGAAGGATGATCGCCCTGCGGAAGTTTTCCTCCGCGGCGCCGAGTTGGTTGCGCTGGAGAAAGCTGAGCCCGATGTTGTAGTAAACCTGTTTGCGATGGGGATAGGTGGAGTCACCGAGGACCGCCATGAAATCGACCTCGGCGAGATGATGCTGACCCATGGCGAGATAGGTGGCGCCCCGGTTGTTTCGTGCGTCGGTGAAACCCGGCACCAGTCGAAGGGCAGTGTCAAAGGACGCGAGAGCCTTGTCGAAGCGCCCCAGACGCATTTCGCAGAGACCGATCATGTTGAAAGTGGTCGCGTTGCCCGGCGCGAGGCGGTCCGCCTCCCGGAACTGCTGCAGGGCATCTTCCACGCGTCCCTGTTGCATCAAAACCGAGCCTTGGCGCATGAGTGTCAGAGCATAGAGCGGGTCGGTCGCCGCTTCCTTCTTTTTCTTTTTGCCGGAAGAGGACCCTGAAGACTCACCGGGTTGTGCACCGCCGGCGCCGCCGGAGCTGGCGCAGGTCGTGGCGAGGGGCACGGTCAGACAGACGACGAGGGCGATCACTCTTTTCATGAGGCCTCCGTTGAAACGGTTGGCATCGAGGGCGTTGAGGGAGGACTGATGTCTCCTTCTTCGACCGCCGCGTTGAAGGCATCCATGACCACCGGGTCGAATCGAGATCCCGACATCGAGTTCATCTTGGCGAGGACATAATCGAGGGTCATCGCATTTTGATAGGGGCGGTTGGTGGTCATCGCGTCAAATGTGTCGGCGATGCCGATGATCCGCGCGACCATCGGGATCTCCTCCCCCTCGAGGTGGTCAGGGTAGCCTCTGCCATCCCAGGTTTCGTGATGGTTTCGGATGCCCGGGATGATGTCCTTGAGCATTCTGATCGGACTCATGATCTGGGCGCCGATAGCGGGGTGCTGCCGCATGACCTCGAACTCGTCGTCCGACAAACCTCCAGGTTTGTTGAGGATGCTCTCGCGGATGCCGAGCTTGCCGACGTCGTGCAGAATGGCGGCGATGTGTACCCTGAAAACCTCTTCCTGACTCATCCCGAGATGACGTGCCATCGCCATGGAGTACGAGCTCACGCGTTCCGAGTGTCCTCTCGTGTAGGGGTCCTTGGCGTCGATCGCGGCGGCCAGGGTCTTGATGGTCTCGAGGAAAAGTTCCTGGTTTTGGCGCAAGGCCTTTTTGAGACGGAGAACAAGCGCCTCGATGTTGCCGGCCATGTAGTTGAAATTTCCGCCGAGGCGGGCGATCTCGTCTTCTCCCCGTACCTTGGCGCGCACCGCGAGATTACCTTCCGCGATCTGGCTCGAAGTGGAGGCGAGGTTCTGCAACGGAACAACCAGACGCCGGCCCAAAAAGGCGCCGATTCCGAGAGCGACCACCGCCGCGAGTACGCTGAAACCCAGGGTCCGTTGACGCATGACTCGCACCGAGGCGTAGGCTTCGGCTGTCGGGCGTTCGATCAACACCCCCCAGCCGAGAGACTCGACTGGCGCCACCGAACCGAGCACCTCACCGGCCCGGAGATCAATCGGGTGCTTGTAGGTCAAGGTGATGCGCTGCGGATTCTTGAGAAAATCCACCACCAGCGGCGACCCGGCAAGGGTCATGAATCGGAGGGTCGGTATCGAGGACACCACCACACGCCCAGCGTCGTCGACAACGCTCACCAGCAGGCCGGCATAGGTATTCCCTGCTAGGCGGTTCTGCAGTGGTCTGAGATCGAGTGCTCCGGCGAGGGTTCCCCAGACCTCGCCGTCCTGCGATCTCAGGGGAAAGACGAAGACCGCCTTCGGCGCGTCGTTATCCGGGACGTCGAGGATGAGCTCCTCGACGGGTGCTCCCTCGAGGGCCTTTTCGTGTGCCCGACTGATGGTCTCGTCGAGCACTTTGACAACAACCTCGGAGAGCCGTGGCGAGCGAACAAACGCTCCCGTGTCGGTCCGTGGCATGATCTGCAGGTAGACAAATGCGCGGCCGGGTTGGTTGCCGATGCCCTGAAGAAGCTCCTCGTACGAGGCAAGATCCATCCGGTCGGCGAAGGCGACCGCGCGTGCAGCGCTTTCGATCTGAGTCCGGTGGCCGTCGATGAAGAGCGAAACCTCGCTCGCGAGACTGACCGCCTGCCGACCCAGGTACCGCTTTTCGACCGTTTCCAGATGGGTACGGTTGGACGAAATCAGAAGCAGGCTCACCAGCACCATCGGTACCACGGTGACCAGCACCAGAGTGGCGGCGATGGGGTAGGTGAGGCTGGATCGGAGACGTGCTGAAAAGCCCATTTGACCTCGATGAATATATCATGACGGTACCTTGGAAACCGTGATGATCGCCCTTGTTTATGTATGTTTGCCGGTGTAGGAGGCATTGTGACGCTTGATCGAAAAACCGCGGTACGCGCATTGAGTGAGATCGCAAAGCTCCTCGAGGTGCGGGGTGAGAATATCCACCGAGTGCGCGCTTACGCCAACGCTTCGCGGATCGTCGAACGGGTGGAGAGTGATCTTGACGCGATGGTCGAAAGTGGAGAAATCCTGAACCTCAAGGGGATCGGGCGGGGAACTGCGGCAGTTCTGGAGGAGCTGAAGGAGGGGAGGCGCCCACACGCCTTGGAGGAGCTCCACGAGGAAATCCCCGCCGGCGTCCGCGAGATGCTGGCGATCCCCGGGCTCGGACCCAAAAAAGTGAGGTCTCTGTGGCAGGATCTCGGGCTCCGCAGCATCGGTGAGCTGGAGTACGCCTGCCGTGAAAACCGGCTCGTGGATCTCAAGGGCTTTGGCTCCAAGACCCAGGAGGCCGTGCTCGGCGCTATCAGATTTGCGCGGAAATCGGGAGAACGGCGTTTGATCAGCGAGGCGTGGGTGTCGTCGTCACTGCTCGAAGAATCTCTACAGAACTGCCGAGGTCTCGAGTGCGTGATGGTGGCTGGAGAGACACGCCGCTACGTGGAGACGGTGGGGTCGTTGGACCTCGTGATCACCGCTGGCGACGAGGCGGTCGTGATCGAGGCGCTCAAAACCGAGGTGCCTAGCCTGGAGCGGGCCGGTCCCGGTCGGTGGGTGGGTGACACGAAAGACGGTCTCACCCTGAGAACCAGAGTGGTCCCTCGAGCCGAGGCGGCGGCTGCCCTCCTCTGGTCGACCGGATCCGAGAGCCATCTCGAGGCGTTGGTACAGCGGGCGCGAGATGTGGGTCTCGACCTGCGAGACGATGGGCTGTGGCGAGGTGAGCACAGGATCGACTGCGCCGACGAGGAGGCGGTGTACCAAGCACTCGGGTGTCAATGGGTGCCGCCGGAACTTCGTGAAGGCGGTCGGGAGATCGAGCTGGCGGCTGCGGGGGCTCTTCCTCAGCTGGTGCTTCCGGAAAACCTTCTCGGCGCACTCCACAACCACACCACCGATTCCGACGGATCGGCTCCGGTGGAGCAGATGGCCGAGGCTGCTGGCCAGAGGAACTGGTCCTTCTTTGGCGTGGCTGATCACTCGCCGGCCGCCTTTTATGCCAACGGTGTGAATTCCGAACGACTTCGCGATCAATGGCGTCGCGTCGACGAGTTCAATCGTGGAAGCTCTGGAATTCGGATCGTCAAGGGTTTGGAGGCGGACATCCTGAACGATGGCGACCTCGATATTCCGGAGGGCTGTGAGGCCGGTCTCGAGTACGTGGTGGCCTCGGTCCACTCGGCATTTCGTCTCAGCGTGGAGCAGCAGACCGAGAGACTCGTCAAGGCGGTCTCGCACCCGGCCTGCCGGATCCTCGGCCATCCTACGGGTAGATTGCTTCTGGCGCGTCCCGGGTACTCGCTGGACCTCGAACGAGTGCTTCAAGCCTGCGCCGAGAACGCGGTGGCCGTAGAGATCAACGCCAGCCCATACCGCCTCGACCTCGACTGGCGCTGGGCCCGCCGCGCGCTCGATCTCGGCCTCAGGCTGGTTGTCAATCCCGACGCTCACTCGACCGAGGGTCTCGACGACGTGCGCTGGGGGCTGTCGGTCGCGCGAAAGGCCGGAGCCACCGCGGCCGACCTGGTCAACTGTGCCCCGATCGAGGAGTTCTTGTAGCGACAGGATCCAGAGGCAGCCATCAGCATCAGTGTTCAGCGGCTGCGACAGTCGTCAGCGCCAGCATCAGAATCAGCGGCGCCGGAACCCTCGCGACGAGAGCCAATGCAGGGCCGGCTACCTGGCCACCTCATGAACGACCCGGAGGTGATCATGTCGCGATTCCCACTGGCCACCGTCGCTGAAACCTGTCGCTGAATCCTGTCGCTGGCGACTGTCGCTGCATCCCGTCGCTGATCACTGCCCCTGTTGCTGTCGCTGTCATCTATCTCTGAACACCGTTTCTGAATCTTTCCCTGCCGCCGATCTCTGGCTCTGTCGACTGTCAACTGCCGCCGTCCTCCGGCGTCCGGGCGGGTGGGCGGCTTTCCGAACTCCGAATTTCGTCAAGCCTCAAGCGCCATGTCCCAAACCTCCTCGTGCTAGACCAACCGCATCTTTCCGGCTACAGTCGATGATGGAGGGTCGTTGCCGGAACTCGTGCTTGTCGTGGAAGATGAACCCGCCAACGCGATGTTGGTGGAGGCGATCTTGACGACTCTCGGCGGGTTCGACGTCGTGTCGAGTGATGATGGTGACGAGGTGCTGGAGATCGTCCGCCACCGTCCGTTGGCTGCGGTCCTGATGGATGTGTCGCTGGGCCACACGAGGGTCGGGGGCAAAAAGGTGGACGGGGCCGAGCTGACACGACTCGTTCGCGACCTGCCCGAGGGCATGAACCTACCGGTCATTCTGCTGACCGCGCACGCCATGAAGGGCGACCGCGAACGGCTTCTTTTCGAATCCAGCGCGAACGATTATGTCGCCAAGCCGATCATCGACCAGCCCGGGTTGGTGTCCCTGGTGAAGCGGCATATCCGCGCCGCCGAAGCAGTCAAGGCCGAGCTCGAAGCGCAGGCAAGGCGGTCAGGGGACGAGTGAGCTCGAGCGTTGGACGAGTGAGAACTGGATCGACATCAGCCGTCCGCTGCACCCTCGGATCCCAGTCTGGCCGGGCGATCGTCCGTTCGAGCTCGAGCAACGCCGGGAGCCGGGTTTCGTGCTGAGCTCCTTTGCGACGACCTGTCACGTGGGCACCCACCTGGACGCGCCGATGCATTTTGACGAGACGGCGAGAGGGGTCGAAGGCATTTCCCTGGCACGATGTGTCGGTCCTGCCGAGGTCGTTCGGACGCAGATCTCCGGTGGCGCATTGACGCCGCGGGATCTGCCGGTTGGTTGGACACCGTCCGCGTCGCGAGTCCTGGTTCGGACCGATTCATACCCGCTTGAAGGCAGGATCGACGACGGGTTCGCCGGGTTTTCCCCGGATCTGGTTGACTGGTTCGCCGATCGGGGGGTTCAGCTGCTGGGTATCGATACGCCTTCGGTCGACATCTACAGATCGGGGAATCATCCTGCCCATCGCGCTCTCCTCGCCCGTGGCCTAACCTGGATCGAAGGTCTGTGGTTGAATCAAGCCGAGCCCGGCGCCTACCTGCTCATCGCCTTGCCGATCCTGCTTCAAGGGGCTGAAGCCGCGCCGGTGAGGGCGATTCTCAAACCTGTCGAGTCCGAACTCCAGCCGACTCGCCCGGGTACCGAGATCACGACGTTATAACGTTGAACATTGGAACGTTAGGCTCATCCGAGATGACGTGAGGTCGAGAGAGGCGCAGAAGCAGCGATCAGGTTCATGGGCAGGTATCAGGTACAGCAATCAGGGGCAGGAGTCAGATACAGCAACAGGAGTCAGGGGCAATGGTCAGCGTGCGTGAGGTCGCAGTGGTCACCTCCGGGTCGTTCAAAAGGGAAAGTAGCCGGTGGCCGCGCGATGTCAAGGGCAGGCCGGTCAAGCCGGTGCGGAGCACCTTTGACGAGGTCCGTGCCATGACCTGGAGGCTCATCGATCGAAAGAGCCGATTCGACACGCTTGAGCGGCCGATACTGACGCTGTCGCTGATCACTGCCGCTGCCTCTGTTTGCTGCCGAAGATTGGTGAATAGTCCGGGCTAGTTCGGATGGGAGCGTGGTCCTCGTGCTGCCGGGGAGATAGGTAACAGATTCGTCGAGGGGCATAGGTAACACATTCTCGTCGTCGTCGGAGCTGTGTGCAGCTGTGGAAAACGGGGCAAGGGCTCCGTTTTCCAGGGCCTGGGGAGGGTGGGTGGGAACTCAAAACTCAAAACCAAAAACTGCAAACTAACTTCCGTTCGGATCTGCCTCCTGGAGCAGCCGTGCGGCCTCCTCCGGCGGCATCGGGTTAATTGTGTAGCCCGAGCCCCACTCGAAGCCGGCCGGTCGGTTCATGCTCGGTGCGAACTCCAGGTGCCAGTGATAGTCCTGCTCGATGGTCGACCAGTAGTCCGGTCTCCCAGGTCGCGGATGGGAGTTGGGGACGGTGTGGAGAACGAGATTGTAAGCCGGGTCGTCGAGCAGTAACCGCACTCGGAGGAGGAGATCGCGCAGAATGACCGCGAGCCCCCGCAGCTCGTCATCTGAGGAGAGGGCAAAGTCGTGCCGGTGCTGCGTGGGCAGGATCCAGGTTTCGAACGGCGAGGAGGCGGCGAAGGGGGCCATCGCGATGTAGCGCTCGGTCTCGAGACAAACACGCTCGTCAAGCCGTTTCTCTTGCCGAATGAGGTCACAGAAAAGGCAGCGTTCGTGTCGGCTAAAGTGCTCACGGCAGGAACTGAGTTCCTGAACAACGACCGTCGGAATGGTGGGTGTCGCAATCAGCTGTGAATGGGCGTGGTCGACCGAGGCGCCCGCCTCGCGACCCTTGTTCTTGAAGATCAGAACGTACCGCAACCGGGGATCGTGTCGCAGATCCAAGAGCCGCGCACGATAGGCTTGAAGCACGAGCCCGATATCGTCCTCACCGAGATCGGCGAGTTCGAGGTTCGAATCGGGCGTCTCGACAATGACCTCGTGCGCGCCGATGCCACTGACGGTATCGTTGAGACCGACTGCGTGCCGCACGACTTCTCCTTCGACCCGAAGCGTGGGGCGTGAGTTGGCGAAGACCCGGACCTGCCAGGTGGAATCTCCGGTTGCGGGTGGCAATCTGAAGATTTCCCGCGATGTCCGATCCTCGTTACCAGCAGCGAACGGGTCGTCCGCGTCGGACACGGCGTCGTCGTCACGCGACGGAGCGAGATTGAATGGCTGTCGGTTGCGTTCGGGGGCGATGATCGACCAGCGATGCTTGATCCGGCAGTATCGGAGCTCCGACATGGGCTGCTCCGTGTTCAGTGGTGCGGGACTCACTTTGAGCGGGATATCGAGGTTCACCGGGCTTGCGACCTCTGCCTGGTCGCAGGCATCGGCGAGATGGCGCCGGAAGATCTCATCGTAGAGCGGGGCAAGCTCGGTTGGGTTGTCGTCGCCGAGCCACCAGAACCAGTCCGAACCCTCCGCCAGGAGCAGCGACGACGGGAAATCCGCTCCCGATTTCGCGATCGCTTGGCGAACATCGGCCAACACTTCCCAGGCGCGGGTCTTCTCGGGGTGACCGATCCATGTGGCAAAAACCGAGTTGATCCATGACCCCGGATGAAGGCGCTCGAGGACGGCCGCTTGGGCGCGGTCGACGACGGTTCCGAGGGTTGCGGGTGCTAGCTCCGGCGCACAGTCGTTGATTCGCCCCATCAGCTCGCGAAGGAACCGCCCCCCGCCGTCCGAATAATGGAGCCAAGGGTTCTCACCATCGAGGGCAATGACGATGGAGGCCTCTTCGGGGAGCCTGCGCGCGTGTTCTTCGAGCTCACGGGCCAGGTCCTCGGCCGCGCGAGCCTCGTCGTCCCAGCCTCCGTACTCGAAGCCGATGGCATCGGAGAGGCGACGGTCGCGGAAGAACAGGTCCGGCCCACCCTCGGCGAGACGCCATGGGCGGTAGATCTCGTGCGCAGTACCGGTGCCGTTGCGGAGAGGTCGGTCGAGGCTTCGCTCCAGGATCCCCTCATCGGTCACCAGCCACTGAACCCCGGCGGCGCGGTAGACCGCGACCGCCTCGCGCGACAGAGAACCCTCGGGCGGCCAACATCCCCGGGTTTCAAAGCCGTGTTCGGCCATGAAATCAAGGCCGCGGTCGAGCTGTCTCTCGGCGTCCTCCGGATGTTTGAAGATCGGCACCTGTGGGGCCGGGTGGGGTGCCCAGCTGGCATCCACCACCGTTGAATCGATGAGCAAGGGCATGATTGGGTGGGCGTACGGGCTGGTGGAGATCTCGACACCAGGCATTTTGGCAATGCGAAGCCACAGCTTGATGAGCTCGCCGGGCTGTGCGCGAAGCCACTCGACCACCTGGAGATGATCGTCGACTCCGAAATCGCCACCGCGCCCGAAGATCGGTGCCAGGCGCTTGTCGGTCCAGGCCTGTTCGCCCGCCTGGGCGAGCACGAAGAGCACCTGAAGATCACGTAAATCGCCGGGTCCGAACCGGCCGGGACGACCTCGGCCGGGCGTGATTTCTCGGCGCCTCTGGGCGAGTTCGCCGAGCCGCGGGTAGCGCGTCAGCTGGCGGGGACTCACGTGGAACGCCCATGACGCGAGCGTGTCGCGTTGGGCGTCGGTCAGATCGTTGGCGGGGGTGACGATGGCCTCGATCACCGGGTCGTCGACTCTGTTCTCGGCGTATGCGAGGAGTTGTTCAAGGAGGGTCGGGACGATGTTGAGCACCTGACCCGAGCCGCCGGCAGTCTCGACCGCTCGGGCGAGGGTCGTGTAGGCCCCCCCGGCGTGCAGGGCGGTCCACGGCGCGTGGGACACGTTGTCGGCGGTGCGGTAGGCGGGCTGGTGGAGATGCCAGAGAAACGAGACCGTCGCCATCAACGGTCCCACTCGAACCCGGACCCGGAACCGGACCCATATTGATCGGCGCCCGACATCATTTCGCCGTATTCCTCCTCGGTGGTGAAAAGCGACGGTTTGTCATTACCGCACGATGTGCAAATGATGTCGACAATTCGGCCGTCTCGCCAGTCGAAAACGTAGACCGGGCTGTCGCACTCGTTGCAGATGACGAAGTCGGGTTCAGACATGGTTCACCTCCAGCTCGGAACTCTATTGTCTCCCCGCCGATCTCTACTGTCACGTATCTTTG
Source organism: uncultured Thermoanaerobaculia bacterium (assembly GCA_965364305.1). GTDB lineage: Bacteria > Acidobacteriota > Thermoanaerobaculia > Thermoanaerobaculales > Sulfomarinibacteraceae > Sulfomarinibacter. The sequence continues at coordinate 3,738 of CBDTWX010000106.1, read as the reverse complement.
CCGGGGAGTAGTAGGGAAGCGGGCGAGCAGGGGTGAATGAGGAATGAGGGATGCGGTATGAAGAACTGGGAATGAGGAATGAGGAATGGCGCCCATCCACCCAATATCAGTTTTGAATTCGGAAATAGGAATGCCGCCCACCCACCGAGCCCTGGAAAACGCAAGACTGGATTTACGGTTTTGTCGACCTGAGACCTGAGACCTGAGACCTGAGACCCGAGACCTGAGACCTGAGACCCGAGACCCGAGACCTGCAAACCTCGCCAGGTATCGTTACTTCTTCTCGACGATTTCGATATCCAGAAGATCGATGATCTCGTTCCGGTCGAGCTTTTGGATGACGTCTTCGGTCGGCGCGACGACCCGTTCCATGAGATCGATCTTGGTTCGAATCAGCTCGTCGATTCGCTCTTCGATGGTGTTGCGCGTGATCAATTTGAAGACCTGCACGAATCGGCGCTGTCCGATGCGATGGACGCGGTCGGTAGCCTGGTTTTCTTTGGCTGGATTCCACCAGCGATCGTAGTGCAGGACCACCGATGCCCCCGTGAGATCGATCCCGACACCGCCTGCGAGGAGGCTCGCCAACAGGACTCTCTCGTGCTGTTCCGAATTGAAACGCCGCACGATGCGGCCCCGGTCGCGGGTCTCTCCGGTGAGCACCAGATGTTGTATCTTCCGCCGATCGAGATGCCGGGTCAGGATCTCGATCATTTTCACGTACTGCGAGAAGACGACCACCTGGAGGCCTCCATCGAGCGCCTCATCGAGGATCTCGTCAAAGACCTCGATTTTTGCCGACTCGCCGCCCTTTCCAATCTCGTCCTCGACAAGATCCGGATGGTCGCAGATCTGTTTGAGACGGGTGAGCAGGGCGAAGATGTGCATGTAGGGGATTTCGTCTTCTTCTCGGAGAAGCCTGGCGATCTCATCGGTGCGCGTGGCGTGGATGCGGTTGTAGAGCTTTCGTTGCGCGGGGAGAAGACGACAGTAGCGGATATCTTCGACCTTGTCCGGAAGATCAGCGAGTACCTGTTCCTTGACGCGGCGCAGCGTGAGGACACCGAGACGCTGCCGCAGGAGGTGCAGCTGATGGTGGGACGGGTCGCGGTGGATCGCCCGAAACTCCCGTTCAGAACCCAGATAGCCGGGAACGATCAGATCGACCACCGACCACAGCTCGAGCAATCGATTCTCGAGCGGCGTTCCGGTGAGGGCAACGCGAAACGCCGTTGGTACTTTGCGCGCCGCTCTCGCAGCCTTGGTTCGCGGATTCTTGATCCGTTGCGCTTCGTCGAAGACCACCACCGCCCACTCGCGTTCGATGAGGTCGTCGGTCGATCGAAAGAGGATGTCGTACGTCGTGAGGACCACACCCCCGCCGTCAAAACCCTCGAGGGATCGGGAGGGACCGTGAAAGAGCCTGAGCTTGAGGTCCGGTGCGTACCGGTCGAGCAGCGTGTGCCAGTGCTCGAGCACGCCCCGGGGACAGACAACCAATGACTGAGCATCGGCGTCGCGTTCGGCCAGCAAACACAGCAGGCCCATGACCTGGTGGGTCTTGCCGAGGCCCATGTCGTCTGCCAGCAGAGCCCCCACGCCGATCAGATACCGACTCCACAGCCAGGCCACGCCTGCCGCCTGGTACCGACGAAGCTGTGACCTCAGACCTGGAGGACTCTCGATGTGCTGTTCGGAACGTCCCTGGAGCACGGCGGCGAGCTCGCGAAGATCGTCGTCGGGGCCTTCCACCGGCAGACCGGTCTCCGCGACGAGACGAATGAAGGCGACACGGCTGCCGAGAACTCCGAGGTCGCGCCGGCGACGCGGCATCCGAAAACCGATGTCTTCGAGCAGCTGCATATCGGGTGCGCGAACAATGCTGTCGTTGATCCGGGTGAAGCCGATCTCCAGCAGCTCGAGCGCTTCGGGCCAGGACAGCTCGGCGCCGGCGGCTGAAAAGCGCGGACGGACCCTTACTTTTCCGTTGGGGGTGTACTCCGCCTCGAATGCGACTGGCTCCGGCGTCTGCGGCTGGCGAAAGGTCGCCAGCTGACCCTGAGGCAGATACCACGAATGCTGCCGCAGCTGGGGATGGTCGAGGTTGAGAAAACGCAGGGCTTCCTTGCCCTTGAGCAATCGTCGACCCTGACGGTGGAAGGGCACGAGTGGTGTCGCTGGGTCGAGCAGCCGGCAGAGGTGGTTTCCGATGCGTGCCCACCGTCCGTGGATTCGGCCGTTGAGCCCCTGGATGTTGAACACCGTGCCGTCGCCGAGGCGGTAGCCCGGCTCGAGTACGATGCCCTGGTCGTCCCATGTCGCGGTCAGCACGGGGCGCAGCCGAGCCTCCGAAAGCTCGAGCTGCGCCAGCTCCCCTTCGAGTTGAATCGAGGGCAGAGACTTGAGCATCGGGAGGGCCCCGGGCAGGTTGGAGGCGGTGAAAAACACCAATCGGGTATCGCCCGAGGGCAGTGCGATTCGCACCTCGACCTCGTTGCCTTCCAAACGCGCAACCGCGATCCCGGTCTTCTGGAGCGAAAGCTGCAGCTCGAGAGCCGATCGAAGGTCGTGACCGGTGAGATGGCTGAGGTCGACCCGCTCGGCCGCCGATCGCCCGGGGGAGATGAACGGGTGGCGGGAGTTGGCGCGCCACATGGCTCCGGGTCCGAGGCGTTGCATCGTTGCTCGAATGTCGAGCCACTGGAGCATGGTGGCCGTCGCGTGGTGGCAGGGAATGTCCTGCTCGCCGCACACGGAGCACGTGCTCGAAGGAAAAAACGCGTCGCTGAGAGACGTAATGGTCACCGTGCACGCCGGCGAAACGAGATCCGCCTCGAGGTCTTCGCCGGTCCAGGTGATCTTCGAGACCCTCCGACCCTGGTACAGGTGGTACCCGCGCTCGGCGATCCCGCGAGGGAGTTTGCCGAGTACCTCGCCGGTGTGGATTTCGAACAGACCGGAGCGGGAGCTTCGCCCCCGACCGGTGTTGGATTCCGCCGTCATAGCCCATCAATATACCAGGATCTTTGCTGACCTTCCTGTGGGTTTGGTCACCGTGGAGAGCGGAGGGGTTTGGAAAGTGCGGCAAAGGCAGTCGCGAGAACGACGCCGGTTGCGCCGATGCCGTACCACAGCGTTTCCGGACTCAGGTGTTGGTAGACCGCGCTGCCGGCCACCGGGCCAACGACAAATGCAGCGGAGAAGGCGAGGGTGTAGGCACCCATGTAGCGACCGGTCGACGCCTTCCCGGCCCTCTCGGCGACAACGGTGTTCGTGATCGGCATCGAGAGCATTTCTCCAACTGTCAACACGACCATCGATCCGACGGCAGCTATGATCGCCGGACCGAGCGGAAGCAAGGCCAGACCGATGCAGACACAAAGGGCGCCGAGGCCAACCATCCGCATCCGGTCGGCTTGCTCGACGGCGCGGATCAGCAACATCTCGAAAAGGACGATGAGGAGAGCGTTCAGCGCCAGCAGTGAGCCGATGGCACTTTCAGACAAGCCGTACGATGTCCGCAGATAGAGCGGCATGGTGGACCAGACCTGAAAGAAAGCCATGGCGAGCAGGAAGACCAGGAGGAGGAGAAGGAGGAATGGCTTGTCGCGCCACGGGGAACCTGCCTGCGATGGGTCATCGTCGTCAAGGTGGGGTCGATCGCCGGGGGTCGTTCGAAATGTCAACAGCAACATGACGGCTGCGGCCCAGCACGTCAGTGCGTCGCCCACGAAGAGC
>CBDTWX010000105.1:0-13324 GCA_965364305.1 uncultured Thermoanaerobaculia bacterium | reverse complement strand
GAAGCCATCGTAGGCGGTCTTGTCGTTGTGGCACCCGGTGCACGAGCTGGAGGCGATCGGCCGGCCGTTCTCGTCCTGGTCGACGATCACCCCGACCCAGGTACCGGCGTACACCGCCATCGTGACCATCTCCTTGGTGCTTCCGTCTGTCACCATGATCGAGTAGTGACCGGCGACATCCGGCACGAACTCGGGGTTCTGGGTCATGTCATCCATCAGCTCTGCTGCGGATCCCCCGGGCGCGGACAGGGTCCAGTCGTACTCGTCCTGGTCCTTGCCGTGCAGCAGCACCGGAGCTCCGAGGGGAACGTTCAGCAGGCCGGTCGAGACCTTCCACGGGATGGCGGCGTTGATGTGGCCCTCCCCGTGATAGGTGCCCGAGGTGGTCGTCACCTCGACTTCGAGCACTGTCGCGGCGGTGTGCTCGAGCGCAAACGGGTTGAGACCCAGAACCTGGAACCGGTCCTGGAGCCCGCCAGGAAACTCGCCCTCCGGCAGCGGCACGTTCGGAGGTAGCTGTTCCTCGGTGATTGGTGGCTCCGAGAGCACGTGGATAAGGTACTCCTTGTAAACGCCCTCAGCCGGAAGCGCGACGGTCACGGTCTGACTCGAAGCTCCGGTGAGAGTTGCCTCGGCGCCACCCACCTGCATCCAGGCATAGGATTGCACGGTCGAGTCGTCGTTGATCGTCACGACGGCTGTCGCCTGGACTGTGCCACCCGGCACCGCCGTCCCTGAAACCTCGATTGACACTTCAACCGGGTCTTCGGCGTGGACGGCCGCGGCGATCGAGGCAACCGCGATCACCACCAAAGCGATCCTTGCGCACCAATACGATTTCGACTCCTGGATCATCTTCCTCTCCTCCCTAAAAACCCTGGATGCGTGGTTGGCGCATCCTGTTGATCACCTGAGTAACCGCACACTTGTGCGAATATACAACATCGTATATGACAATTCAATGACAATCTCAATTTGAGATAAATTCGCAGAACCGGGTTTCGTGAGTGGTGAATTTCAGCGCATTCTCCGTGTTTTTCCGGGCCTCTCGAGTTGACGCTGCCGGCGATCGACGACCGTGAATCTGCATGCGACGGACGGGGCACCGGAATCGGTGAAGGCCGCCGCTGTTGTAAAGAACGGACACCGATGAAATGGAGAGTCGATGAGAAAAGTTCGGATCGCCGATTGGAACGACCTCGAGCCGCTCCAACCGGCTTACGCCCTTGTAGCCAGCGTCGATCTGGTGGTGATTCGCTGGGAGGATGAGGAGCAGGCCTCGGTACGTTTCGGCCGGTGTCTCCACCGTGGTGCGCTGTTCAGTGACTTTTTCGGTGCCTCGACCGACCTCATGCGGGTGATGGCCCGGGCGAGCGGGCTCAGCCATCTCAGCCATTTTTCAATCGACGATCTGACGACGTGGAAACGCGAGATGGCGAACCTCACGGGCATACCCTATGGTGGAATATCCCTGGACTAGAATCAGCTGCGACGATCCTCGATGATTGGAGAAACTCATGGCGCCGCACAAGCCAGAGCTGGTCTGGACAAAGGTCCTCGAAGCGGACGAGCTGCCCGATGGTCGGGTCAAACCGGTGACCTGTCGCCACCGCACCCTGTGTATGACCCACCACCAGGGGCGGTTTGGCGCGCTTGACAACCGCTGCCCCCACCAGGGAGGGCCGCTCGGCGAGGGCTCGATCGAGAACGGGCTCCTCCGTTGTCCGTGGCACGGCTGGGACTACGACCCGATCACCGGCAAGGCGCCGGGCTACGACGACGGTGTCGAGACCTTCGAGGTCGAGGTCCGTGACGACGGGGTCTGGGTTGGTCTGCCCGAAACGAAGCCTCATGTTCGCACGGTCGGCGACCTGATGATGGAAACGCTGTCCAATTGGGGTGTTCGCCATGTCTTCGGCATGGTGGGGCACTCCAACCTCGGGGTCGCCGATGCGCTCCGTATCCAGGAGGGAGAGGGCAGGATCAGCTACATCGGGATACGGCACGAGGGTGCGGCATCCTTCGCCTGTTCGGCCTATGGCAAGCTCACCGGCCGGCCGGCGGCATGCCTTTCGATCGCCGGGCCGGGAGCGACCAATCTCCTGACCGGGTTGTGGGATGCCAACGTCGATCGCTCTCCGGTCATCGCGCTGACCGGTCAGGTCGAGACCCAGGTCTTCGGACCGGGCGCTTTCCAGGAGATCGATCTCCAGGCTGCCTTCGGGAAGGTCGCCCAGTGGCAGCAGCCGGCCCTGCCCAACAGCCGCCACGCCGAGCTGGTCAACCTGGCCTGCAAATCGGCCATCCTCAACCGCGGCGTCTCTCAGATCATCCTACCCGACGAGGTGCCGAAGATGCCGGCACAGGACGGTGCGTCTGCGGGCGGCCCGCAAGGTCGGGTGACGCTCCTCGAGATTGCGCCGCCGGCAGAATCGATCGACCGAGCCATCAAGCTCCTCTCCGCCTCGAAACGGCCGGTCATCATTGTCGGCCACGGCAGCCGTTTCGAGATGCCGGGCGTGATCGAGCTCGCCGAGATACTCGGTAGCCCGGTCATCACCACCTTCAAGGGCAAGGGCCTCATCCCGGACAGCCACCCGCTTGCTGCCGGCGTTCTCGGACGCAGCGGAACCCCCGTCGCGAGCTGGGTGATGAACGAGTCCGACTGTCTGCTGGTCCTCGGCGCCAGCTTTTCGAACCACACCGGCATCACGCCCAAAAAACCCATCATTCAGGTCGATTTTGACGCCATGATCCTCGGCAAGTTTCACGCCGTCGATGTGCCGGTGTGGGGCGAGATCGGAGTGACCTGCGGGATTCTCAGGGAACGGCTACAAGGCAACATCTCCGCGGTCGATCAGCGCGGCGATCTCGAGGAGAGGTGGGCCATCTGGCGTGCGGAGAAGGAAAGCCGCATCGGAGATGACCGCGGCCGGGGCGTCAACTCCGCGTCGATCTTTGACGCGCTTTCCCGTCGGGTCCCAGAGGACGCGATCATCGCAGTCGATGTCGGCAACAACACCTATTCCTTTGGCCGCTACTTCGAGTGCGGGCGTCAGGCGATCCTGATGTCGGGATACCTCGGGTCGATCGGGTTTTCCTACCCCGCCGCGATGGGCGCCTGGGCGGCGACCCAGGAGGACGACCCGCTCTTTGCGGGACGCAAAGTCGTCTCGGTCTCGGGTGACGGAGGATTCGGCCAGTACCTCGCCGAGCTCAACACCGCCGTCAAGTACGGCATGGATATCACCCACATCCTGCTCAACAACAACGAGCTCGGCAAGATCAGCAAGGAGCAGAGGGCGGGCGACTGGGAGGTCTGGCAGACCTCGCTCCACAACCCCGATTTTGCCGAGTACGCCAATCTCTGCGGCGCCCTCGGCCTCTCGGTCCGCAGCAAAGAAGAGCTCGACGAGGCCATCTCGAAGGCCATCGCTCACGAGGGCCCGAGCCTGGTCGAGATCCACTCCGACGCCGAGCTCATCTGATCTCACCGCAGAGACACGAACAGACAGCGGCGCAAAGGAAGCCTGTTGGTGTGAAGCTCGTGATATGCGCCACCGATCACATGGAGTCGAGAGGTTGTGCTCAATGGCTCTCGGAGGTGCCTGTCGCCATTTGGTTGATCTTCGGGTCTTCCCAGGTCACCCCGACCAGCACGAACGGCGCCCAGTGGAAGGGGTGATCGAAGCCGGGTGTGTCGGCCAGTTCGAGTTTGGCTCCTCGAAGCGCCGCGGCCGGGTCGGCGTCGGCGAGGAGTCGGTAGAACGAGTCCATGAGCTCGCGGGTCGATCGGTCTTCCACCGGCCACAGAGACATGACGACGGAATCCGCCCCGGCATAGAGGAAGGCGCGGGTGAGCCCGATGAGACCCTCGCCCGAGAGCTCGGGGCCGAGGGCCGTCTCGCAACCCGAAAGCACGACCATCTCGGCGTCCAGAGACAGATCGAAGATCTCGAACGCCTGGAGCAGACCATCACTCGTTCCGGATGAGCCAAGGACGAGACCGGAGTGCTCCGGAAGATCAGAGCTCGCCAACGCGTGGGTGGCGAAGTGGAGATGTGAGGCGTTCGTGAACATCGGATGGGCCAGGACGACGTCCTCCCGGGCGGTCTCACCGATCAGGATCGTGCGCCGGTCTGCAGAAAAGCCCTTGGCAATCTCGGCGACCTCGGCGCGGGCTCCGGGCAGGGGGCGGAGATCTTCGACGCCGCGCCCATCGGCCAGTTGGCGGGTTTCGTCATTCCGCGCGACCTCATGGGTTTCGCCGACGTTCCCTCCCGGATCGCCCAGGACCGGGTCGGCGACGGCGAACAGAGACCGGCCCGAGGTCCCTGGAACTCGAAGACCGCCGACGGTCTGGAGGAAAGTGGCGGACGGCGCATAGGTGATCGACCAGTGGTCTACCACCCGAGTTTCACCGCCGTCTGTGGAGATGGCCTCGAACGGCAGCAGATGCAGCGCTCCGTCGGGAACCACCACCAGTCGTTCGCGCCGGGCGATCCGGCTCACGGCCGGTCCCAGCAGCATCTCACCAACGCTTGCCGCGGCTCGATCGAGTCGCGCTCGATCACGGCGACCGGGGCGCATCATCAGCTCCCTCAGCGCCTCGACCTCAGACCGGATGACATCCTTTCCGCCGAGCAGATGGGCCGTCACTCCTTGATTGGTGACAACCAGAAGCACGGTGCTACGTTTTCCAACCAGGTACTCCACCAGGGCTGTGTCGTTGCCGAGCTGGTGCTGCAGCCGGGTCAGATCGGGTGTTGGCTCCTCCGCTGTCGCCGCTCGGCGGCGGAGCGCTCCGTCGAGCTCGCGCCGCTCATCGTCGAGTTGGGTCCGGCGAGTCTCGAGCTCCGTACGGCGCTCTGCGGCGAGGCTGGAGGCCAGGAGTTTCCCCTGAACTTCGCTGAGCTCGATGACGACCGCCTCCCGCCGCCTGGCAAGCTCGGCATCACCGGTTCGGTGGTCGGCGGACTCGCTCGAGGCTTTGACCAGCTCGAGAAGGGTTCGAGCATGCGCGCGTTCCGAAGCGGCGAAAGCCGCCTCGAGGTATCCTGATTCTGGGTCTTTTCGATCCAACAGAATGAGGGCTTCGGCGAGACTGACAAAGACCTCCCGGCGGGGCGCCAGGGAGCGGGCGCGGAGGTCTGGATCGGCAAGCTCTCCCCGCACCGTCTCGATCATGCTCAGGGCCGTCAAAGCCTCGTTTCGGGCGCGCTCGGGCTGGTCGAGCTCCAGGCTGGCGCTGGCCATGTTGTTCAGGGTCGGGATCTGAAGCCGACGGAGGCCCAGGTTTTCAAGGCTGGCAAGGGTCTCAGCCATCATCGCGTGGGCTTCTTTCGGCCGGCCGGATTGAAGGAGGACACGCGCGGCATTCGCTCGGGTGACGGCGGCACCGACGTGATCGTCGAGTTCAACGGCTATGGTGTTGGCCTCGAGAAAAAGTTCGTATGCCCGATCGAGATTCCCGAGCTTTTTTTCCAAGCTGGCGAGCTGATTGACGACCATGGCCGCGCCGCGGCGGTTCCCGAGCTCGCGCCGGATCGTGAAGGACCGCTCGTAGGACAGACGCGCCTGGTCGAAGAGCTCGAGTTTGACCTGGGCCTCCCCAAGCTCACGCAGGGCCCACGCCTGTCGCCGCCGATCGCCGCGCTCCGCAGCGAGCTCGACCGCTTCAGCAAGGCGTCGACTCGCCCGTTCGGGATCTCCCAGGGCGGCGTGGATCGATGCGATGGAGATCAGCGACGAGAGCTCCTTGGCATCGAGCTCGGCCCGACGTGCCAACTCCAGCGCCTCTCGATGGGTATCGAGGGCGTCCTGATAGGATTTGCGGACCGTGTAGGACGAGGCGAGATTGTGGAGCATCGTGTGGTGATGGCGATCATCGCCGAGCTTCTTCGCAAGCTCGGCGGCGCGAAGGAAGACCTCCTCGGCCTCGGGGTTCCGACCCTGCTTGAGACGCGCGATCGCGAGCTCGCCGAGTGACAGGGACAGGAGCTTCGAGTCGCCGAGCTCCTCGGCGATCTCCGATGCCGCGATGGCCGCCGCGGCGGCGGTCTCGTGATCGTCGAGGAGGACGCTGGTGTAAGCAAGGCCGTGGAGGCATCGGCCCTGCTGCGCTCTGTCGCCGAGGCCCTCCCACAGGGTGGCTGCACGGCGGAAGTCGTCGCGCGTTGAAAGAAGCTTCTCACCGTCCGGCGATTTCTCGTCGTCCTCGATGACGGCGATGGCACGCGAGGTCAACTCTTCGGCCTCGCGCCGGGTGCGATCGTCGTTGCCGGACTCCATCTGTGCGCCAGAGGCGACGCCGAGACAGCACAGAACGGCAGTGACTGCGACTCCAGTGTTTCGGAATACCTTCACATCCACACAAACAGCGAGCGTGGTCCCTCGATTCCACTTATGATGGAGGGTGGTGGACTCGCATCTGATTGACGACTTCCTGGCCGGTGAGGCGGCAGCAGCGGAGAACATCTCCAAGTGGATCCGTCGTGCTGCCTGGCCGTTCAGGTCGCGCTTCGGCAGCGACTGGGAGGATGCGGTCGCCGATGCGACACTCCAGGTCACCCGGGCGTTGCGCGAGGGCCGTTTCCAGGGCCGAGGAACCCTCAAGGCCTATGTCCGGCGGGTGACTTTGACAACCTGTCTCGATCGACTGCGATCCAGGAAACGGTGGCGGTGGACCGAGCTCGTCGAAGAGATCCACCCAAACGATCCCAGCAGCCCCGCTGACGGGGTCGAAGCAAGGGATGTGTGGCGCCTGGCCGCGAGGGTCATGACCGAGGTCGGTCAGGACTGCGTCCGGCTGTGGCGGATGCTTCTCGAGGGCCTGAGCTACGCCGAGATGGCCGAGAAGCTCGAGACGGCGGTGGGCACTCTCAGGGTGCGGGTTCTGCGGTGCCGAAAGCGCGCGCTGGAGATCCGCCGACGCATCGAGTGCAACGAAAACGAGGTTCGGACGCCGGAGTAGGTGAGGATGGAAATGAACTGCACCTCCGCGACAGAGTTCATACCGTGGTTGCTCAACGGTTCCCTCGACGAGGGTGAGCGTCGCGAGCTCGAGCGGCACATGGCCGATTGCGCCGCCTGCCGTGAGGAACTTCGTGAGACCGTGGAATACTTCGAGATGGCGGCGTCACACCCGCCGCCCGAGGTGCTGGTCGACTGGGTCGAGGGACGAGACGTCCCGGATGCCGAGCTCGTTGAACGACACGTCGCGGGCTGTCCCGCCTGCATCGAAGAGGTGGGTCTGGTCCGTGAGACGCTCGAGCTCGAGGCGCTCGCGCCGATCGGGGAGACCACCGCTCGATTCTCTGTTGTCGGGTGGCGGCGAACCGCCTTGGCCGCCGCCGCGGTGGCCGTGCTCGGTCTTGGCGCCTTGGTGGTCTCGTGGGCGCCGGGCGGTTTCCTCGCGAGGAGGACTGGCGCCACCTTCGGTCCGGCCAACCTCCCGGTCATCGAGGTCTTCCCGGACGGATTCACCCTTCGGGGCGGCAGCGAAGCGTTGACGATCAAAGACGGCGATGGCGCCGTCGCGTTGATCCTCGCCACCCGAGCCAGTGGCGGGTGGGATAGCTACCGGCTCCGCGTCATCGATGACAGTGACAGCGAGCTTTTTCGCGTTGACGATCTCATCCGCCGCGAAACCGATGACTTCACCGTCCTGCTTCCGGTGAGCGGTCTGCCGACCGGCGAGATAAGCCTGATCATCGACGGATCCAAGGATGGGTCGTGGACCGAGCTCGAGACCTACACCCTGGTCAATCCGTCCTGATCCCACCTACTCCTGATCCCTGCTGAATTCTCATCTCCTCGGAATCCACTTTTTTGAGAACAGGTATGTAACGCGTTCTCATCTCAAACGCCGTTGTTCACAGATGCAAAAACCGGATGCGGGAGGATTCCATGAATGAACAGAACGTGATACGTCAGAATGCTCGTTCTTCGTCGATCACGGTGGCCGCCGCTGCCGTCATGCTCTTTGCGGCCGGCGGGTCCGGCGCGGCCACTTTCACGGTGGGAGCGGAGGCCGGCTGCAGCTCGAACTCGATTCCCGGGGCTCTGCTGCTCAGCGCCCTCAACGGTCCGGGTCTCGATGTCATCAGAGTTGCCGGCAATCAGGGCTACACGGGGCAGCACATCGTCGTCTCCAACCAGTCGGTGAGCCTGATTGGCGGCTACTCGAACTGCAGCGATTCCACGGGGGGCGGTCAGACGGTCCTTTCGGGATCGGGTGGCTCGTCCGATCCGGTGATCGAGATCACGGGCACCGCCAACGGAACCCGGCAGGTGGAGCTGGTCAACTTCGAGATCACAGGGGGCGAAGAAGGCGGGGTTGTGATCAGCGGATCCAACATCGTGTCCATCCAGGACAGCCTGATCACCGGCAATCAGCGCGGTGATGGGGGTGGCATCTGGCTCGACGGCGCCGACGGGGCGATTCTCACTTTGACGCCAGACGCCGCGGTGATCGCCAACACCGCCACCAATCCCTCGAGCAAGGGCGGCGGCATCTACTGCCAGGACGGCGGATTCATCGTCTTCGAAGGTCTCGTGGCCAACAATGACGGCTGGTTCGGCGGCGGGGTCTTCCTGTCCGGTTGCACGATGAATGACTTCGCGGGCGGCACGCTTCGTGGCATCGTCGGAAACACTGGGACCATCGGCGGTGGAATCTTCGCCGCCGCCTCGAGCGTCGTCAACCTCTTCGGCACCACCAACCATCCGGCGATAGTTTCCAACAACGTCGCGTCCTTCAAGGGTGGCGGGGCGTGGATTCAGAATGACTCCTCGTTGACGGCCAAGGACTCGTGGATCTTCGACAACGACGCCGGGGAGCTCGCCGGTGGTGTCGGTGTGTCGCAAAACTCCGCTTTCACCATGGACCGAACCTACGGCAGCGACTGCCACACGGCCGGGCGCTGCTCGCAGCTGTCCGGCAATCGGGTGACCGGCTCGCCCAACTACGGCGGAGCGGTCTACGTCGAGGCGGGCTGCACCGGCGACATCCGCCAGACCTACATCGAGGGCAACGACGCCGACTTCGGTTCGGCGGCCTGGGTGGAGGGCGCCGGTGCGCAGCTCCTGCTGGAAGGCGATATACTTGCCGGTAACCAGGGCGAGTCGGTGATCTATCAGCACGATCAGGCCCTGGTGCGCGCCGCCTACGTCACCAGCACAAGGAACACGGCCCGGGCCAGTGGAGCGTCGTTCTACTCCAACGCCTCGGGGGATACGGTGACAGAGATCTACTCGAGCATCATCGATGATCCCCTTGTCTGGGGTGGTGGTGTCGGCGGCGCTAGCCACACTTACGATTGCGTGATCGTGCGCTCGGTTTTCGGGATGCCGGCCGCAGGGGACTATGTGCTGGAGACCGATCCCATGCTGCTCAACCCGGCCGTGGGCGACTACCACTTGAGCAGCGCCTCCCCGGCCATCGACTACTGCGACACGATCCTCTACACCCCGGCGGAGGCAGATATCGACGGTCAGAGCCGAGGCACCGACCTGGAGTTCGTGGGGAACGTGATCGGCCCCTTCGATCTCGGTGCCGACGAGTGGTCTGACAACGCCGCCGACTCGATCTTCGAGGACGGTTTCGAGTCGGGCAGCACGAGCGCCTGGTCCAACGTGTCGCCCTGATCCCGGAGCCGGGCTAGCAGAGCCGCAACGTTGCTGGTCAACAGAGATTCATCGTGGTGGTTGACAGCGTCCAATAGATCGCTGACGACGCGGTCGTCTCCGCCTCCATGGTCACTGTCTCGGGAGCCTTTGACCTCGGAGACGCCTGCAGGTGGGTGGTAAGCTAGGATCAGGCGAAAGGAACCCATTTATCCTCGCACGCGCAGGTGGTGTCTCTGCATCCGTGGGTGGTGGATATGTGGGGGTATCGATGGTGGGCCTGGCGGCAAAACGATTGACGCGTGATGGGAGACTGGGCCTGAGGTCTCGTGACGGCTCTCTGGGCGCAGCGCCACGAAACGTTGCCGAGGCCGGATCGTTGCTCGCGGCGACCTGGTCGATCCCATTAGAACCGTCCGGCGGGACGCTCGCGATCGGCCTCGCGATTGGCTTTGGTATTTGCCTCCTTTTGGTCGCCGCGGCGCTCTGGGCGCTGGCCCGCCAGCGGCGGCAGATCGCCACCCTGATGGCGCGGCTCGATGCGGTGGAGGCGGATCGGGACGACGCCGAGCCAGAAACGTCTGAGCCTCGCCCCCGATCTCACGAGGCGGAGTCGCCCGATGACGTCCTTCACGGGCGGACCACCTATGTCCAGGCGATGCTCGACGGGGTGGACTCCGGTTCGAGGTCGCTCGCCGACCGCACCATCATGGCGATTCACTCCCTGCTCGAGGAGCCGATCACGCCGCGCCGGCTGGCCGAAGAACTGAACGTCTCGCTGCGAACCCTCGAGCGGGTCCTCGCTGCAACCCTCGAGTGCAGCCCGCGGCAGCTGATCGTGACTATGAAGATGCGCCAGGCGCGCCGGCTCCTGCTCGGGGGAGAGCTTCGGGTGACCGAGGTCGCCTACCGTCTCGGCTTCTCGAGTCCGGCCCATTTTTCGACGAGATTCAAGGCTTTTTATGGGTGCCCGCCGTCAAGTTACACGCGGGCCGGTATCGAGCCCCACAACGGCGTTCGAAACAGAACAGCCTCGCGTTCCTCTGGACCGGCCGATGCCCCCTGAGAAAACGCGAGACGCGGGCGAGGCGCAGCGGATCGGAAATATCCGACTCATCGAGAAGCTCGGCGAGGGCGGCATGGGTCAGGTCTTCGTCGGGGAGGACGAGAAGCTCGGCCGCCAGGTTGCAATCAAGCTGATCCGTCCTGAACGCCGTCTCGACGCCACCGCTCGCGCGCGATTCGTCCGCGAGGCTCAGCTCCTATCGCAGCTCGAACATCCCAACATCTGCCGGCTCTACGACCTGATCGTGACCGACGACCTCGAATGCCTGGTGCTCGAGCTGGTGCGCGGAGAGTCGCTCCGCGCGCGGATGCGCGAGGGCCTGACGAGGGCTGAACGTTGTCGCGTGGCGGACCAGGTGACCGCGGCGCTCGTGGCGGCCCACGCGATAAGCATCGTCCACCGCGATCTCAAGCCCGAGAACATCATGCTGACCCCCGAAGGAGCGGTGAAGATCCTCGACTTCGGGCTCGCTCGCACAGAAAAGACCCAGACGCTCGACCCGGCCGCGCCGGAATCGCGAATGTGCGAAGGGAACCGCCCCGACCGATCGGGAGATGACGGGCTCACCGCCCTCGGCGACGTCATGGGCACCCCGCGCTACATGAGTCCCGAGCAGGCGCGCGGCGAGACGGTGACCGCAGCCAGCGACATCTATTCATTCGGCCTCATCCTGTCGGAGCTCTTCACCGGCAGACCGCCGTATCGCGACGAACTCAGCATGACCTCTCTGCGCCACCACGCCGAGTGGGGCGACACGGAGCCGGTGCGCGGTCTCGAGCAGCCCCTCGCGGAGTTGGTGGGGCGGATGACTGCCTTTCGGCCCCGCGAGCGGCCGAGCGCCGAGGCGGTCGCCGAAAAGCTACATGCTTGAGGTTGGCGGGCACTACAATTACGTGGCAAGCCTGCTGGTGGCGGCGGGTATCTCGACGGTTGGTCTGCTTCGGGCGAAACGAGCCCAGGCCCGCGCCGAGGCGTCGGAGCAGTCTGCACGCGAGGCACAGGCCCAGGCGGAGGCCGTCAACACATTCTTGCAGGAGATGCTGGCGAGCCCCGATCCGCGCAAGATGGGACGCGACGTGCACGTCCTCGAAGTGCTCGACCGGGCGGCCGACACCGCCGAGCAGACCTTCGCCGAGCAACCGCTGGTTCTCGCCGAGGCGCTCAACACCCTTGGCAACACCTACCTCGGGCTCGGCGAACCTGCGCAAGCCGAGGCACTGTTCAATCGCGGGGCGGAAATCGTCACCAACGCCTTCGGCGCCGATCATCCAAAAGGCCTTGCCTGTCGCGAGGGTTTTGCCATCGCCAGGATGGAACAGGGGCACTCGGTCGAGGCCGAGGAATTGCTGCGAGACCTGCTGAAGCGTTCACGGGAGATCTTCGGGAACGATCACGAGGTGACCATCAGGGTCGCTGGGAGAGTGGCGATCGTGCTTGCTCGCCAGACCCGTCTCGACGAGGCGGAGGCGCTCGCGGTCGAAACCTTGGAGTGGAAGCGACGCGAGCTCGGAGATGACGACCCGCGCACTTTCAACAACCGCCTCCTGCTTGCCAACCTGATGGGTCGGCGCGGCGACTACGAAAACGCCGAGCGCGCCTTGCGCGAGCTGCTCGCCGATTCGAGCCGAGTGCTTGGCGAGGAACATCCCGAGACCCTCGGCGTCCTGAGCAACCTGATCACCGTGCTGGTGCGACGCCTCCACCGTTATTCGGAGGCCGAGCCGCTGGTCGCGGATCTGGTGGCAGCGCGCAGGCGCGTACTTGGAGACCACCACCCCGACACCCTGAACGCAATCGAGCACCAGGCCGTGCTCCTGCGCCGGCTCGGGCGATTCGACGAGTCGGAGCAGGTGTGGCGCGATCTGCTCGCCACCCGCCGCGAGGTCCTCGGTGAGACACATCCGGACACCCTGGATGCGCGCGGCGGTCTCGCGTTGGCGCTTGCCAAGCTCGGCCGAGACGAGGAGGCCGAGCGTCTGCTCCGCCGGCTCCTGGTGGACGGTCCCGCGGTCTACGGTGCCGACCACTCCAACCATCTCGCCAACGTCGGGAACCTGGCAAATCTGCTGATGCGTCAGGAGCGCTACGACGAGGCGGAACCTCTGTTCCGTGCAATGATCGTCGGACAACGTCGGCGGCGCGGCGATCTCCATCCGGGAACTCTCAGCGCACGCGGCGGCCACGCCCACTGTCTCCATTCCCAGGGACGTCTCGAAGAGGCGGAGGAGGCGCTTCGCGAGGTCGTGTTCCTGGACCGCGTGGTGCTCGGCAGCGATCCCCCCTCGACTCTCAACGCCCTCGCCAACCTCGGCCTGACGCTCGAGGCCCGCGGCAAAACCTCCGAGGCCGAGGCCTGCTTCTGCGAGGCCTATGAGACGACCGTACGGCTCCGGGGTTCCGACCACCCGATGGCCCGCCAGCTCCAGGCCGAGCTCCTGCGGCTCGCCGCGGCAACCTTTGAAGGAGGTTGAACTACGAGCGGGGTCAGCTCCCACCGGTGGATTGCGAATCGACGCTTCAGTCGAAGCTTCTGCGAAGATCCCGATGCGGACCAGATCATCGCTTGAGCAGCTGAAGATTGGTGAATAGTCCGGGTTAAGCGTCGGACGGCTCGGGTTGCCGACGGCGGTC
>CBDTWX010000104.1:0-13336 GCA_965364305.1 uncultured Thermoanaerobaculia bacterium | reverse complement strand
GCGCCCTCCGAGCGACCGCCGTGGGCGTCGTCATCCGGTGACGCGGTCTTTCGCGCCTTGAGGAAGTCCAACATCGCGTAGGCGCCGAGACCGCCGAGCATGAGGGAGTAGATCGTCGTGATGAACGCATCCGACAGCACCGGGTTGATCTCGTAGAGCACCCGGTTGATCACCCCGCCGATGGTGGCGCCGCCGATGGCGCCGATCAGGAAGGTGACCGCGAGCGGCACCGACACGTTGCCGAGCTTGCGGTGGATCACGCTGCCCATGATCGCCTTGGCGAAGATGTGGAAGAGGTCGGTGCCGACGGCGAGGATGCCCTTGATTCCGGCCGACATCAGGGCCGGCGCGATGATGAACCCGCCGCCCGCGCCGATGCAGCCGGTGATCAGTCCGGCGCAAAGCCCGATGAGGATCGACGCGATGAAGATCCCCGTCGAGTAAAAGGCCGGGCTGTAGGCCTTTTTGCCTCCCAGCACGTCCGGTAGGGACTCGCCGGCGACAGCCGCCGAGTCCATCATCTGGGCCGCCACGGCAGGCCCGAAGACGAAGATCGGCACCACCAACAGGACCAGGATGAGCAGCCTCTTCGGGTCGTGCAGAATCCTGTTCGCGGTTTCGAGCTCCCACCGCGCGTGGGCGCGAGTCGCCACCGTCATGAACTGTCCCCACGCCTTGAAAAAGCTCATAGCCTTCCTCCCCCTCGAAATGATTGAAACCTCGTGTGCAGTCGCGTGGAAGATCGGGCCACTGAAGACATCTCCCGCGGTGTCACGAGGCATCCGAGCTCAGCGCAGCGCGGATCCTCTCGATCAGCGGATCGAGACCGATCGGTTTGATCAGGTAGTCGAAGGCCCCATGGGCGAGGCCGTCGCGGGCGGCCCGCTCGGAGCCGTGGCCGGTGAGTATGATCACCTGCAGGGAGGGATCCATCTTCTTGAGCACCTTGAGGACCTCGATGCCATCCATGTCCTCCATTTTCAGATCCACCACCGCGAGGTCGAACTCCCACTTGCGCAGTGCGCGGATCGCCTCCGCTCCGCTGGACGCCGTGGTGACCTTGAAACCGCGGTGGGTCAGCCGTTTGGCGAGGACGTCGAGATAGCCGATCTCGTCGTCGACCAGCAGCAGCTTCTGTTCATTCGCGTTCACGACCATCTGCCTCTCTCAGTCTCCTCTCCGCAGCGAGATGAGGGACGCTTTCGCCTCGAGGATTTTTTCCTCATGCTCGCGTTTCTTGGCGGTCGCCTGATTGATCTTTTCGAGCAGCACGTCGACATCGCAAGGTTTCATCAGATAGTCGAAGGCGCCCTTCTTCATGCCTTCGATCGCCGACTCGACGGTTGCGTGACCGGTGAGCATGACCACCTCGATCAGTGGGTGTTGTTCCTTGATTCTGGCGAGGGTCTCGATTCCGTCCATGCCCGGCATTTTGACGTCGAGGACGACCACGTCGATCCTTGCCGGGCCGCTGGAGTCGAGCGTGTCGAGCGCCTCCTGTCCGCTGTGCGCAGCGACGACCTGAAGCTCGCGCTTGGCGAGTCGTTTGACCAGTGTTGCGACGAAGGCGACCTCGTCGTCGACGATGAGGACGGTGGGTTCCATCATGACCGATCTCCCGGGGTCGTGGATTCACCGTTTTCCAATCCCTCTGGGGCTCTCCGAGGGATGAAAACGGTGAACGTTGTACCCTTTTCGATTTCACTTTCGACGCTGATTGTGCCGCCCATCTTTTCGACGATGCCATAGCAGATCGGCAGCCCGAGGCCGGTGCCCTGGCCCACCGGCTTGGTGGTGAAAAAGGGATCGAAGATGCGGCCGAGGTTGGCCTCGGGGATGCCCTTGCCGGTGTCCCGAACTTCGAGGATGACTCCGTCGCCTTCAACTCTCGTGGCCACAGTCACGATTCCTCCGGGTCGTTCGATCGCGTCGATGGCGTTGTTGACCAGGTTGAGGAGCACCTGCTGAAGCTCCGAGGGCGACGCCTGGACCGCTGGCAGATCGGGGCTCAGCTCGGTTTCGACATGGACGTTGGCGTACCGGGTTTTCTGACTCGTCAGACCGATGACCTCGTCGACAACCTCGTTGAGCTCCACCTCGCGGATCGTCGGATCGGTCTTGCGAGCGAAGCTCAGAAGCTTGTAGGTGATCTCCTTGCAGCGATCACCCTGGGTGCGGATCTGGCCGACGGCGCGGGTAATCTCGGCGAGGTTTTCTTCGCTGCACGGCTCGCCTTCGCCGAGCAGATCGTCGATCCATCCAGCTTCCTGGACCATGATCGCGACCGGGTTGTTGATCTCGTGGGCGATGCCGGCGGCCAGCTCGCCGATCGAGGCGAGGCGGCCGGTTTCGATCACCTGGTGGGCCATCACGGTCCGTTCGCGGTAAGCATCAGCGAGACGTTGGCCGATGTTGCGCGAAATCAGGTACCCGGCGAAGATTGCCGCCAGGGAGACAATGATCAGCACGACTGACGCAAAGTTCTGGACTCGCCGGAGCTCGGCAAACGCGTCAGATTTTTCCTGCTGGTAGCAGAGGAACCACTGTCCCTGTTTGAGTGGCGCGATGGTGAAGATGGCCGGGCGGCCGAGAACGTCGTTGCCCTCCAGCACCGAGATTCGGTCCGCGCGGATTCGGCCATCGAGCAGATCGACCCACGGCGCACGGTTGAGGGCTACCTCGAAGTGCGGACTGGTCTGGAACTCGCCGCGGCGGTTGATGATAAAGGCGAAACCGGTGCTGCCGATGCGCAGGTTTTCAACTAGCGCGTTGAACGCCTCGAAATCGATGGTTGCCTTGACCACGAAGTGCTCACCGTCGACGGTCTTGTGGGTCGCGACGATAAAGTGTGGGGACCCGCGCAGACCGGCGAATACGTTACTGATGACGCTCTCGCTGGCGGCTGCGTCTTGAAACCATGCAGCGGTCGAGTAGTCGGCCATCTGGAGGTTGAACGGCCCCGCATATGCGACCTGGATGCCGTCGGAGTCGACGAGCCCGAGATCGACGAACGCGCCGTGGTACTCCTCCCGCATGAGGTTGAGGACTCGCCGTAGAAACTCGGGCTCGCGCAACCGTTCGATGGGGTGCTCGCGGGCGATGACTCGAACGTCGCTCAACCGATCGTTGATGAAGGAGTCGACGGTCAGGCTGTGACGTTCGATCATCACCGAAAGCTCGTTCGAGACCTTGGTTCGGTAGGCCTTTCGAAACTGATTGAGATTGACCACCCCTGTGATGACCAGAGGTGCAATGATGATGAACGCCAGCACCGCCGTCGCAGCCGGGACCCTGAAACGGCGTACAGCCGCCGGTGTGGTGCCGTCTGCTGGTGTCATCTCGTCCCCCGTGCCGGGTCCTGGTTTCCGGTCATGGTAGCGCATCGGACGCCGATCAGTTCACGTGGAGAGCAGCGGATTTGGATCATTCGTGCTGCTCTGCCACGGCACTCCACCACCCGGTAGCGCCGTCGTACTCCTGGATCTCGCCGGTGTGAAGGTCATACAACCAGGGGTGAATCGAAAGACTGCCCTTCTGCTCGCGCTCAGCGACGCACGGGTAGGTTCGCAGGTTGTCACACTGCATCAGGACGTTGGTCTTGATCGTCTCGAGGTATTGCTCCGCCTCGGGAAGATCTCTCTCGAGGACCCGCTCGCGCGCCGGTTGGGCGAGCTCGAGCCAGGACACGATATGAGGCTCGGTTGAGGCCGGTGGCGGAGCCTCGAGCGCCTTGATGCCCCCGCACTCGGTGTGCCCGCAGATCACGATGTGGCTCACCAGGAGGTGCAGGACCGCGTACTCGATGGCCGCGCCAGTTGCGCAGGCGATCGTCGGGGCGGGCGGCACGATGTTGGCGATGTTGCGGACATCGAAGAGCTCGCCGGGGTCGGCGCCGGTGATCAACTCCGGAACCACCCGCGAATCGGAGCATCCAATCCAGAGGACCTTCGGGTTCTGGCCCTCCTCGGCCAGTCGTTCGAAGACCTCGTGCTCGGAGTCGAACTTCTCCCGGAACCTGCGATGTCCTGAGATCAGTTTTGAGGTCGGCAACCCACACCTCCCGGCCTGATGAGACCCATTTATGTCAGCCCTCGACTCACGGTTGCGAGATGATCACCTCCATGCCCATGACCGGCCAGATGAAGATCACGAAGATCGAGACCACCACCATCAGCAGGAGGCTCGCCGGGATGCCCGCCTTGAAAAATTCTCCGGAGGTGAACTGCTTGGCCTCATAGGCTATGGCGTTGGGCGCCGCGCCGACCAGGAGGAGGAACGGCATGCCGGCCACGACCAGCGCGCTGAACAGAATCACCTCGCCGCCGACCCCCAGATAGGGTGCGACCTTCAAGGCCACGGGCAGGCAGATCGCAATCGCGGCGACGTTCATGATCAGATTGGTCATGATCATGACGAAAAACGCCATGCCGATGATGAATACCAGCGCGGGCGCCGTCTTGAGCATCGACACGGTGTTGATGGCGAGCCAGTCGGCTGCGCCGGTCAGAACCAGGCAGTAGCCGAGGCTCATGGCGCCCCCGAAGAGCAGGATGATGTTCCACGGTACGTCCTCGAGATCGCCGATGTCGAGAATCTTGAGAAGGAAGAAGAGCACAGTCGCCGTCAAGATCACTCCGCTCTTGTCGACATTCTTGAGCGCCGGGATGAACGACCGCAGGCTCATGACCGAGACAGCTCCGATGACGATGGCTGCCGCCTGGATTTCCTTGGCGGTGATCGGCCCGAGGCGGGTGTAGAGGTCCTTGGCGCGTTCGCGGAGGCCTGGGATGGCTGCGCGCTCGGGCTTGTAATACACCATGAAGAAGCCCCAGAGCACGAAGACCATCACCCATCCGATCGGGAACATGTACCAGGTGAGACCGAAGAAGGTGACGTCCTGGCCGGTGATCTCCTTGTAAAAACCCAGAGCTACCGCGCCGCGAGCCGCTCCAAGCAGGGTGATGATGCTGCCGGCGCCGGCAACATAGGCCATGCCCATGAAGAGACCTTTGCCGAATCGGGTCGGTTCGTCGCCCTCGTCGTAGAGTCGGTAGATTGCGACCAGCAGCGGGAAGACGGTTGCAGCGACTGCGGTGTGGGCCATGACGAGGGTCAGCGCGGCGGTCATGATGAAACAGCCGAGGTAGATGCGGCTTGTTTTCTCGCCGACCAGAACGAGCATCTTATAGGCCAGTCGCTTGGTCAGGCCGGTCTTGGTGAAGACCATGCCGATGACGATCGACCCGAAGATGAACCACACGGACGGGTGCATGAACTCTTTGAAAGCGAGCTCGGATCCGCGAACCGGATCCTGGCCCCCGACCAACATGATGTCCGGTCGAATCAAAAATAGCGCCTGTATGACGGCGATGGTGACGCTGGTGACTCCGATCGGGACCACCTCGAAAACCCACCACACCGCGGCGAGGAGAAACAGCCCGAGGGCTGCCTTGCCCTGGTTGTTGAGCTCGAACGCCTCCCCCATCGGGTCGACGGCGTCCGGCCACGGCGGCGACAGATAGACCGCCAAGAAGAGCGAAAGCCCGAGGAAGATAAAAAACAGCCTCTTCGAGTCAACGGGTGTTTCGGGCTTTCTCCGAAAGCGGATTGTCCAGCGGCGCCGGCCTTTCGAGTCGGCATCGGGTACGACGGCGGGCTCGGTCTCAGCCATCGTTGCCGTCCTTACCACTCCCCGGGCCCGGTGCTTGCCCGTACTCCATGATGAACTGGGCGACGATGTCGAAGATATTGGTCATCAAGACCACCCCCGCGACCTTCTCGCCATCGAGGACCGCCACCAGATCGACCCGGTGGTAGAGCATCGTCGAGATCACCGTTGAAAGCGTGTCGTCAACCTGGACGGTGCCCTTGATCGGCACCATGACCGATTGAATCGGCGTCGCCGAAGCCTCGATCGCTGAACGCGAGAACAGCGAGGTCCAGCGGATCGAAAGCTCGCTGGGTGTGTCGCCGCCGAAGGGTATGAGCTCGCGGATGTGGGCGGCGCTCTCTCGATCCTCCTGGAGGTGGGGAATCAAACCCTTGAGGAGTTCGCGCCGACTGACAACGCCCACCAGACGGTCGTCATCGTCCAAGACGAGGACGTATCGCGGCAGCATGATGTAACCGTCCTGGAGCTTGATGGCTGACGCGCTGAGGGCCACGATCGCCTCGCGAATCGTACAGCTCAACCGGCAGTGGGGGTACCTTTCGGGTGGCAGCATGACGTCGCGCGCCGTGGCATCGCGCGACGACAGGGCGAAGTCCGAGTCGAGGCGGATGTCCATCGCCCCGATCGTGCCGTGATCGGTGGTGATCTTTTCGACTCCCCTGATCGCCCCGATAAACTCGATCAATCCCTTTTCCGACGCCTTGAACGCCTTGTCACCGGAGAGAATGACCTCTGAATTGCGCACCACGATTTCGGCGATGTCCGGGGTGTAGGGCGAGTTGAAGAAGAGTTCTGCCTTGACCCGTTTCTCGAGCGCGAAGTCCTGATATTCCTGGACACACTGAGCAGTGGGCTGGTAGTCCTCGCCCTCCATGATCTCGGCGATCATCGTGGCGGCTCGGTCAATGCTCACGTGCTCGAGGTTGACCACCAGATCATAAAGATCGGCGTCGGTGATGTCGGCGTGGAAAATCTGGCGACCCCACCGCGAGCGATACTCGTCGGCGTCCTGGATATGGCGTCTCGCCTCTGCCCGCTGTAGACCGAATCTCTGCATGGCGGTCTCGATCCGATAGTCGATTGGGGCGACGATTCGGACCTTGAGAGCGTTGCATAGATCGGCGAACAGGAACTGTCCGGCGAGCCCATGGTAGATACCGTTGCCGTCGGCGAGCAGTTCGGTGACCGTTGCCTGGGTGGCGAGGAGATAGCGCGTTTTGCGGTGGGTAAAGCGTTCGTAGAAGTTGGCCGGCAGATAGAGTCCGCGGAAGAGCTCCTGCTCGGTCATTCGGTAGGTTCTAGCGGCGGCGGCGGACACATCTTCCTGGCCAAGCACATTCCATCCAAGGCGCTTGTGCAGCTCCTCCGCCAAGTGCGCGCCGCCGCTGCAGGACCCTCGAGATATCGTGATGATGGGCATCTATTTATTTCCCCCGTTCGTCATTCCTGGATGGAAGAGTAGTGAGCTGGCCGAAGCAGAAGCGCGCTTCGGCGGACGGGCCGCTCGTGCGGTCCGCCGTCGCGACGGGCGGCGTGGCCGGTCGCGTCCCGCCGATCGACCGAGAGGTGACGATTGAGAGGCTGTTCCAGGCGCGTGCTATCCGCCATGATCCCCTACATTAAACGCTTGAGAAAAATTTCTCAAGCGTTTTGGGCTGTCGGTCGGCTCGTTACCGGCACGGTCTGACGGCACGAGGTGCAGGGACTATCAAAAGGGTTGCGGCGCAAGAGGCGAAAGCAGCCTTCTGCGGTGCGTGGCTTTCAAACGACGATTCGAGAAGGCAGGGCTCGGAGCGATGGTCATTCAACTGCGTGGCAGTGGGTTTCGATGGCACACTCGACCGACTGCGAGCACGAGCACGAGCATGAGCGGGAGTACGAGCCGCGGACCGACGACTCCGACTCCCGAGGTGAATTGAACGTTACTTTCCGATCGCCCACGAAGGCCATGGCCCGGTGGGCAGTTCGCGCCAGGTCGTGCTGTGTTTCAGTACCTGTCGAGGTATCGTTCGAGCTCCCAGTTGTGAATCTCCTTGATGTACTCGGACCACTCGGTGCGCTTGTTGTAGAGAAAGTGATCGAAAATGTGGTCGCCGAGGGCCTCGCGCAGCATTTTGTCCTTCTCCATGAAGTCGAGGGCCTCGTCGAGGCTGGCCGGCAGCTGGTGGATCTTGAGACGCTTTTTTTCACGCTGGCTCATGTCCCAGACGTTGCGGTTGATCGGCTCACCGCAATCGAGCTCGCGCGCGATGCCGTCGAGACCCGAGGCCAGCATGGCGGCGAAGGCCAGGTATGGGTTGCACGAGGGATCGGGCATCCTGACCTCGCAGCGTGTGCCGACGCCACGCCGAGCGGGGACCCTTACCATCGGAGAGCGGTTCTTTTCCGACCAGGCGACGTTGACCGGCGCCTCATAGCCCGGCACCAGCCGTTTGTAGGAGTTGACCAGCGGGTTGGTGAGCGCGACGTAAGCACGAGCGTGCTCGAGAAGGCCGGCGATGTAGGCTCGACCCACCTGCGACAACTGCCACGATCCATCTGCGTCGAAGAAGGCGTTGTCGCCGGCTGTGTCGAACAACGACTGGTGCACGTGCATGCCGGAACCGTTGACGCCCGCGATCGGCTTCGGCATGAAGGTGGCGTGCAGCCCGTGCATCAGGGCGACCTTTTTGACCACGAAGCGAAAGGTGACGACCGCGTCGGCTGTGGCAACGGCCTCGCCGTACTTGAAATCGATCTCGTGCTGCCCGGGGGCCACCTCGTGGTGGGCCGCCTCGACCTCGAGCCCCATCGCTTCGAGCACCAGGGTGATGTCTCGCCGCGCCTCTTCTCCGAGATCGCGCGGGCTGAGATCGAAATAACCGCCGGTATCGTGAGTTGCCGGAATGGCGGCGCCGTTGGAGTCGCGCTGGAAGAGAAAGAACTCGGCCTCGGGCCCCGCCATCATGACGTAGCCCATGTCCTCGGCCTTGGCGACGACGCGCTTGAGCGCACTGCGAGGGCAGCCGGCGAAGGGAGAGCCGTCGGGGTTGGCGATGTCGCAGACCAGACGACCGACCTTGCCCTGGTTGGCCTCCCACGGAAAGACCTGGAAGGTGTCGAGGTCGGGAACGAGGAGCATGTCCGACTCCTCGATCCGGGTGAAACCTTCGATCGACGAGCCGTCGAACATGATCTGGCCGTCGAGCGCCTTTTGAAACTGGCTTTCTGGAACCTCGACGTTCTTGATGATGCCGTCGATATCGGTGAATTGGAGACGGAGGAAATGAACCTTTTCCTGTTTGGCGTGGGCGAGAATGTCCGCGGCGGATTTTGACACGATGTTGCCTCCCGGCGTTTCGTTCGGGCGATCTTGGGGTCAGAATGTGCAGATGTCAAGAGATTTTTTGCGAAATGATTGAAAATTTTGTGTCATTGCGTCTGAACCGACGCGACACAACGCTGAGCCGGAGTGACGGCGACGTCGCACGGCGAGCCGAACGCGGCGAGGCGCCCATGACGGTCGACGGCGCGGTCGAAAGGCTATACTCCCCGGCGGAGGAAATGATGAGCGACCAACCGACGCGCGACGAGGCGTGGGCCGTGCTCACCGAGTTCACCGACAACCCAAGCCTGATCAAGCACGCCCTCGGCGTCGAGGCTGCAATGCGAGCCTACGCCCGTTTTTTTGGTGAGGATGAGGAGGTCTGGGGCGTTATCGGTCTGATCCACGACTTCGACTATCAGCAGAACCCGACGGAAGCAACTCACCTGCATGTCGGCACCAAGATCCTTCGTGAACGGGGCTGGCCGGAAGATTGGGTGCGCACGATCGCCTCCCACGCCGACTACATGGGGGTTCCGCGAGATAGCCGGGCCGCAAAGACCCTGTTCGCTGTGGACGAGCTTTCGGGTTTTCTGACCGCCTGCGCACTGGTGCGTCCCGACAAGGCGATTGCCGAGGTCAAGGTGAAGTCGGTCAAGAAGAAGCTCAAGGACAAGGCCTTTGCGCGGGGGGTCAACCGTGACGACGTGCGGAACGGAGCTGAAGAGCTTGGCGTCGACCTCGGCGAGCATATCGAGTTCGTGCGAGATGCCATGGCCACGATTTCCGACCAGTTAGGCCTTCCTCCGAGCAGCTCGTAAGCGCCGAGTGGGGGTGAAGGTATGAGGGGATGAGAGTTTGACGAGGCAGAAGAAAACTGGTGGGGGTGGACGGGCAGGCCCTCACCCCCTCAAACCCTCATCCCCTCATCCCCTCATCCCCTCATCGTCACACACCCAAGGGTCCCTCACTGCGGTTCGATGATCTCGAGTCCGTTGAGGTAGGGGCGGAGAACCTCGGGGATGATCACCGCGCCGTCGGCCTGCTGGTAGTTCTCGAGGATGGCCACCATCGTGCGACCGGCCGCCAGACCGGAGCCGTTGAGGGTGTGAAGATGTCGCGCCTTGCCGCCCTCGGCTGGGCGGTAGCGGAGCCCCGCGCGCCGGGCCTGGAAATCGGTGAAGTTGGAGCACGAGGAGATCTCGCGATAGCAGTCGAGGGCAGGCAGCCAGACCTCGAGGTCGTATGTCTTGGCGGCCGAGAAGCCGAGATCGCCGCTCGCCAGGCTGACGACGCGATAGTGCAGACCGAGCCCCTGCAGCACGGCCTCGGCATGGCCGGTCAGCTCTTCGAGGAGCTCCCGCGAGCGTTCTGGGTGAGCGAACTGTACGAGCTCTACCTTGTGAAACTGGTGCTGGCGAATCAGACCTCGTACATCCCTCCCGTGGGATCCCGCCTCCGCGCGAAAGCAGGGCGTCGAGGTACAGTAACGGATCGGCAGCTCCTCCTCATCGAGAATTTCGTCGCGGTGAAGATTGGTCACCGGGACCTCGGCGGTGGGAATCATAAATAGATCGTGCTCTGCCACACGAAAGAGATCATCGGCGAACTTCGGGAGCTGGCCGGTGCCGATGAGGGAGCTCGAGTTCACCAGATATGGAGGGATCACCTCGGTGTATCCGTGAGTGAGCGTGTGTAGATCGAGCATGTAGGAAATCATCGCGCGCTCGAGGGCCGCTCCGGCGCCACGGAGCACGGCGAATCGAGACGACGCAACCTTGGCTGCACGTTCGAAATCGACGATGCCGAGATCTGGACCGAGGTCCCAGTGGGCCTTGGGACGGAAGTCGAAGGTTGGGGGCTCTCCCCACCTCCGTTCCACCCGGTTTGAGCCCTCGTCGGGTCCCAGCGGGACGCTCCCGTCGACGATGTTCGGGATCGTCAGCTCGAGTTCGCCAAGCTCGCTCTCGAGTTCCCTGGCGCGCCGTTCGAGATCTTTGATCTCCCGGCCAAGGGCGGTCATCTCACTCTTCAACGCCTCCGCATCCTCAAGCTGTCCGTCCCGGTAAAGACCGCCGACCTCCTTTGATCCCACGTTGCGACGCGCCTTCAGCTCTTCAACCTGCACCAGCACCTCACGCCAGGCGCCATCAACCTCGAGCAGACGGTCGAATGACGCCTCGGTGCATCGTTCGGACAGCATCTCCCGAACTTGATCTGGGTGGCTTCGAAAGAACTCGCGGGCGAGCATCAGCACTCCTCCGGACGCGACTATAGCAGCGCACCTACAGCGACAGGGACGGGTTCAGCGTCAGCATCAGAATCAGCGGCGGCAAGAACCGCGCAAGCCCCCAGCCACCCAGAACTACCCACTGATCACGCAGATGGACTCATTCACATTCCCCAAACCGGTGTGTCTGCCAGCCACGGTGTCGGGTTCAGCATTCGCCAGGTCATCGCGCGGACCTCGTCGAGGGGCTGCAAGGCGGTGGTTGCATTTCCGCGAGGGCCTGCACCTGAAAACGAGAGAAGCCTGAGGTGACCATGTCGCGCTTCCCATCGGCCACTGCCGCTGTTTTCGGAGGCTTATTCGCGGCTCCGCTCGTTGACCCTTTACCCTTGAGTCTTCTGCGACCCCACCGGTACATAGACCTGGGTTCCGCGGCGGCTGCGGGTGATCTGCTCGACAAAGGCTTCGAAGTCGGCGGGTTTGTTGACGAAATCGATCTCGTCGGTGTTGACCACCAAGAGCGGTGTTTCCCGGTAGTGGAAGAAATAGTAAGAGTAGGCCTCACTGAGACGTTCGAGGTACTCCGGCTCGATGCTTCGTTCGAAGTCGCGTGCTCGCCGGTTGATGCGTTCCATGAGCACCGGCACCGTGGCCTGCATATAGATCACGAGATCAGGTCGTGGGACCTCCTGCTCGAGTACCGGGTAAAGCTTCTCGTAAACGCGCAGGTCGGTGTCATCGAGGTTGAGGTAGGCGAAAATTCGATCTTTCGGAAAGGTGTAGTCCGCGAGCACGAGCCGCTGGAAGAGATTCATCTGTGCGATCTCGCGCTGTTGCTGAAAGCGCGAAAGTAGAAAGTAGATCTGCACCTGAAAGGCCGCCCCGGCCCGCCCCTCATAGAACGACGGGAGGAATGGATTGGTGATGTCCTCGAGCACCATCACGCCCTCGAACCGGTCGGCCAGCAGCTGGACCAACGAGGTCTTTCCCACCCCAATAGGGCCCTCTACGGCGATGTGTCGAAACGGTATCTTTCGAGCGCTCATCTGGCAGCAGCGATCTTAGCAGGGATGACTGAAGTCGGTGCCCTTCCCCTCGTCGATCACGCTCCCACCATCCTGGCGACGACAAAAAAGATGCACATGCACACGGCAAGCGCTCCATTGGCGGTAAAAAACGCGGCGTCTACCGCCCGCAGATCATCGGCGGATACGAGACGGTGCTGCCACGCCAAAAGCAGGCCGGCTGCGACGACCGCCGAATAGCGGATCAAACCGCCACCCGCCGCGAAGGCGAACATCACAAAACCGCAGAAGGCGAGGAAGTGAAAGATCCTCGCCAGTGCCAACGAGCGGCGACCCCCCAAACGAGCCGGTAGCGAATAAAGGGCGTGGTCGCGATCGAATACTTCGTCTTGCAGAGAGTAGATGATGTCAAAGCCGGCCACCCAAAGACAGACCGCTCCGGCGAGGGTGAGAGCCGGCCATTCGACGCGGCCAGA
The DNA here is from genome assembly GCA_965364305.1 of uncultured Thermoanaerobaculia bacterium. Classification (GTDB taxonomy): domain Bacteria; phylum Acidobacteriota; class Thermoanaerobaculia; order Thermoanaerobaculales; family Sulfomarinibacteraceae; genus Sulfomarinibacter. The sequence continues at coordinate 630 of CBDTWX010000104.1, read as the reverse complement.
AACCGCGATCCAGGCGCCGATCGGCGCAAAGCCGAGCGCCAAGCCGAGCCAGAGGTGCGAGGCCGCGGTGAAGCGTTTGGCGTACGAGTATCCGAAAAGCGCGACAAGGGCCGGCGGAGCCAGTGCCAGACAGAGGGGATTCAGACGACCCGCCGCGAAGATGAATACGATCGACGAGAAGGCGGTCACCAGCCACGCGAATCTCCGGCTCAGCCTGCCCGCCGGCAGCGCCCTCCCGGCGGTACGCGGGTTTTCGACGTCGATCCGATGGTCCACCAGACGGTTGAACGCCATGGCGGCGGTGCGCGCGGAAACCATCGCGACGGCGACCCAGAGCCAAATAGGCGGTGACGGCCAACCCGGTGCCGCAGCAGTGACGAGGGCGATGACGGCGAACGGGAGGGCGAAGATCGTGTGCCTGAAAGCGATCATCTCGGCGGTCTCGCGGAGGTTGGTGATCAACCGTGATGCGGTGTCGGTCAGCCCTGCCATCTGAGGTCTTTGCCTTCGGTTTGTATGGCGAGGAGGTCGAGAAGGCGCATGCAGTAGTGGTCGATGAAGACCCGCTGGGCTGTTGTCTCGTCGGGATTGAGATAGAACGCGGGCAGGGGCGGCACGATGTGGGCGCCG
>CBDTWX010000103.1:0-13401 GCA_965364305.1 uncultured Thermoanaerobaculia bacterium | reverse complement strand
TTGAAGATCTCCAGGGGAGGGTCCAGGTCGAGGACCAGCGGGTAGTTCGCCACCTTCAGGCAGTAAGGGCTGGCGAGGTAGACGCTGGTCGGAGTCTTGCTCGTCCGCGACACGCCCAGGATGACAACGTCCGCCTCGTCGTAGCTCTCGACACCGCGACCGTCGTCGTGGGCCATGGTGAACTCGACTGCGTGGGCGAGCCGGAGCTCCTTCGCGCCAAGCGCCTCGACGAGCAGGCCGCTGTCCAGGAGGGGGCGGGCCTTGTACCTGCGGCCGATCCTGCGCATGATCGGCCCCAGCATGTCGATGAACTCGATCGCACGGTCGTACTGCGCGTCGTCGATACGGCGGCGGAGATCGGCGTCGTTCATCGTGTAGAGCAGCACGCCCTGATGGGCCTCGACCTCGTCCAGAACCGTCTCGAGCTCGTGCGCCGAGGTGACGAAAGCGTGACGGTGGAAGACCGGTCGGAGGTGCTCTCGGAACTGCACGAGGGCCGCCCGGGCCAAGCGCTCGGTGCCGAGCCCGGTCGCGTCCGACAGGATATGGATGTGGACGGTGGGGCGGCTGTCGTCTTTCATCGTCTGGCCTCCGATTCGGATCCCGAGACCTCCATTGTTGCACTTCTCGCGCCGACGGATTGCGTCGGCGAGGTCGTCACACGCACCTTTACGCATAAGATAGGGGCCCGTGATGGTTGACCGAGCAAAACTCGCTCTTCGTTTCGATCCGAAGCGGCTGCAAGAGGATCTGTTGAAGCTATCGGGAATCGATTGGATCGAGCATTTCGTGAAGCGAAACTATGAAGGGGAGTGGAACGTCATCCCGCTTCGCGGCCCGGCCGGTGCAGAACATCCGGTGATGATGATCTACTCGGACCCGACCTGTACCGAGTTCGCCGACACTCGGTTTCTCGGCACATGCCCCTACTTTCAGGATGTGCTTGCGACTTTTCAGTGCGAGCTCGGTGCGGTACGGCTGATGAAACTCGCTCCCGGTTCGCGAATCAAGGAGCATCGCGACTACGATCTCGACCCTGAGCACGGTCACGTTCGGCTGCATATCCCTGTCGTCACCAATCCCGATGTGGAGTTTTTGCTCAACGGCAACCGGGTAAGCATGAATCCCGGTGAATGCTGGTACCTGCGTCTCTCCGATCCTCATCGCGTTGCCAATCGCGGGACGACTGACCGCGTTCATATGGTGGTGGATGCCGCGGTCAACTCCTGGCTGAAGAATCAACTTTCGCAGGCCGGGCTCGAGAGAACTTCGCCCCGTAGGTAGTGTCAGGTCAGGGGTGATGGTCAGTCATTCGATTGTGAAGGTAAATCTGCCAGGCACCGGCTTCCGCAGTTTTCGGATTCGATGCCGATCAGCCGTCACGTCACGAATTTTTTTCTCGATTTCCGCATTCGGCAGTGCAGGGGTGCAAGGCATGAGATAGATCGAGGCGCCGTTGAGTTTGGAACCACGAGGAAGGCTGCTCGCCGAGCGTGCCTGAGCGCGATTCGTGCCGCAGTCAAATCCGATGGAACGGAACCCGACGTCCCAACTTCCTGCGGGGTGGCGCCCAACAAATGCCGCGCCATGAAACGGTGCCAGTGTTTGGCCGTCCGCAGTAGACGCCTGGTGAGAAGTACGGGCTAGGGCACCGAGTAGGACCAGTCGAAAACTGCATCGAGATTCCTCACGGCGTTTTATTGCGGTTGTTGGTGCGGACCCAGACAGTGGTGCCGTCGAAATTGTCGAAGTTCACGTAACCCGCCGCGATTTGCATGCCGACACCCATGGCGGTGGCGAGGGGATCCGAGGTAAAGCAGTGCTCGCCGATCGGCTGGCCAGTCTCTCCAGTGTGGCACCGCGCGGGTTGGCCGGTTCGGGAGTAAGGGAAGAAAAAACCGGCGGTGCAGTCGCCGTCGGCGTAGGCCGTGGGTGCCAAATACTGATCCGTGGTGTCGTTCAGATCAAGATCAAAGCTGACGATCCTGGGTTCTACCGGGAAGGGCTGACGCGTGTGGTTCGGGAGGACCGGTGGAGGTGCCTGGCACGTTCACACGGCGAGGCCAAACTTCCGAAGCTTCTACCGCCTGGCACTGACGACCGATTCAGTGCCTATTCGACGGAGAACTCCATCAACTCCACGGGCAGGGCGACGTTGTTCACCCTGCAGGTGCCTCCCGGGCAGTTGAAGCGGCACCCTCCGGTGGTGTCTGCGGTGCGGGCCGTGACGTTGGACCACCACGCGCTGAAGATCACTTGATTGTACATCGTCGTGAACCTCTGATCACAGTAGGTCGCTGCTCCCGACGCCATAGCGGTGCAGTTGCTGCCGGTGCTGGCAAACATCAGTGTTGGCGGCCCCCCACCTGCCACGGTCGCCCTGGGTCCTAAGACCTGGGGAAACCCCGGGCAAATCTGTGCCTCCGCGTAGACGGGCGCAAGCAGAGCCACGGCCAGCGCTCCGCAGGCAATCAATACCGCGATCAGCGTGACTTTCCTCATTGTCGAATCTCCTTGGGCCCATCTTACCCATTTTTTCCACCAAGCGCCACCCGGCACACATCGCCTCAGTGCAAAAAATCTTCAGCCGCCTCAGGGTGCAGATTGTCGGTGTTCGCCCAACGATTTTGAGATGTGGTGCCGCGTTGCGAGAGTGGCGATGGCCGAGGAGGGCATCGGGTCGGCCGACTGCAAGAGGTTGGGGGGCCAGATTAGCTAACACGCATGCACAATCTCAATATCGACGCGAAACATGACGGCACCAGGCTTTAGGAAATTGGGAAGTTGTGGTGACTTTCCCTGGACTGGAATCCAAGAGGCCAGATTCCCCAGATGCCTAAAACCTGACACCGATCGTCGGCTCACATCTCGTCACTGGCGAATCATGAACTAGGCACTATCTTTGTATGGAGACTCCTTGAAGGAGGCCTCCGGTGAAGCGGGTTGTCACGTTTTTGATCGTACCCTGGTTTTTCTGGGTAGCTTCGTCGAACGCCCAAAACCTGCTGGAGAATCCAAATTTCGACAGCGACCTCGCCGGATGGACGGAGGTGCCGGATACTTTTGGTGATTGCAGCTGGGACCCGGCGAACCTCATCGGCGCCGGCTCAGGCTGCGCGAATTGCCTTCATGACCGCGTAGGTGGCCCATCTTACTTCTGGCTGGAACAGTGTGTCGCGGTCGGCCACGGGGATAGGCTCGTCGTCGAGGCGCACAGCCTGTTTCCGTGCGGCCAGAGCGGCACCGGCGTTGCCAACCTGAGGCTGTTTCACAAAAACCAAAGCTCCGTCACTGTCCGGGACACTTACTGTTTGAAGGACGGAAATGACTGCGCCGCCTGGAATCGGAGCCTGTGCCCTCACGTATACATTGGGTCCAGTACAACCAGCTTGTGCGTGATGCTCGAGATCTACAAGGATTCTGTGGATGACACCTTTCGCGCCGCGTTCGACGGGGTCAGGGTGATGCCGGTGCTGATTTTCAGGGATGACTTCGAGGAGACCGCCGACACCTCCATGTGGTCGGCGACATACCCCTGAAAATGGTCCCGATTCCTCTAGCCCGGACTATTCAACTATCGTCACGTCCGGCGGGGACGAGAGACGACCGGTGACTTCGATCCTTTTGGTCGAGGATTGATCGCGTTCTTCAAGAAATTGCAGAGGATAGGGGAGACTTCTTGATGGCAAAAAACAGGAAGCCGATCGCCAAGCTCGACGCGGAATTCTCGACAAGCCCGGACGGCGAGCCGTTCGCCATTCCCGCGCAGAGCGAGTACGCGGCTGAGTTCAGGCGGTTGAAGAGGCTCGCCGACACGGCGCGCAAGGACGGCAAAGAGGTTGTGGTCGTCATGGGTGTCGGGTTCGTCGGCGCGGTGATGGCGGCGATTGTTGCCGACACGGAGGACGGGAAGGGCAAACCGTCGAAGTTCGTGATCGGTTGTCAGCGCCCCAGTACACGGAGCTTTTGGAAGATTCCGCTGCTCAATCGAGGCGTCTCGCCGGTCAAGGCTGAAGACCCCGAAGTCGACGAGCTCATATCTCGCTGCGTCCTCGACAAGAAGACGCTGGTTGCGACCTACAACATGCGCTGCCTCGAGCTGGCGGACTGCGTCGTGGTTGATGTGCAGTGCGACTATGTCAAGAACGACCTCGGCGACATGCACACCGGTGAGACCGACATGTCGGCACTGGAGGCCACGTTGAGGACGATCGGCGAGCATATTCCACCGACGTGCCTGACGCTCATCGAAACGACCGTGGCGCCCGGAACAACCGAGTTCGTTGCATGGCCGATTCTCAAGAAGGCGTTCGCGGCGCGCGGTATCCGGCAGACGCCGATTCTCGCCCACAGCTTCGAGCGTGTCATGCCCGGCAGGGACTATGTGTCGAGCATCCGAGACTTCTGGCGGGTGTGTGCCGGCTGCGACGCCACCGCGCGCGAGAGAGTCACGAGGTTTCTGAACGAGGTGCTGAACACAAAAGACTACCCGCTGACGGTCATGGATCGGCCGATTGAATCGGAGACCACGAAGATCGTCGAGAACTCTTACCGTGCGACGATCCTCGCCTACCTGAACGAGTGGAGCCTGTTCGCAGAGCGGAACGGGGTCGACCTGATCAAGGTCATCAACGCCATCACGATGCGGCCCACGCACAGCAACATGATCTTCCCTGGGCCGGGCATCGGCGGCTACTGCCTGCCCAAAGACGGCGGCCTGGGCTACTGGGCCTACCGCCACATTCTGGGTTTCGAGGACGGCGACAGCGTCTTCCGGATCACACCCACTGCCATCAACGTGAACGATACGCGTGGCCTGCACGTGGCGGAGCTGACGCGGGATGCGCTGCGAAACATGGGTCGCTACATCGCCGGCGCGGACGTGCTGATCTGCGGGGCAAGCTATCGACAGGATGTCGGCGACACCCGCTACAGCGGCAGCGAGCTGGTGGTGCGCAAGCTGACCGAGATGGGGGCGGAGATGACCGTCCACGATCCATACGTGGACCACTGGTACGAGCTCGAGAAGCAGGACGTGTACCCCGCGCCCGGATACTCCTGGGGTCGTTTCTTCCGAAACCAGGAGGGACTGGCCGAGATCACCGTTCGGAAGGATCTGCCAAAGGCGCTCGAGGGCGTCGAGGCAGTCATTCTTGCCGTGCCGCACGAGGAGTACCTGGATCTCGATCCGGACCAGGTCGTGAAGTGGGCCGGCAACCCGATGGCCGTCATCGACTGCTTCGGGATCCTCCCCGACGAAAGGATCAGGCGCTACTTCGAGCTCGGCTGCGAGGTCAAGGCCCTCGGCCGCGGCCACATCCAGCGCATCAAAGAGTCGACCAAGAAGAAGCGGGTTTGATGGAGAACCGCGTGAGCGGACGCTGCCAGATGTGTCGGCCCAGGCACGTCGACCTCTCGCGTCGTCCCCACCGTCCCAGTCGGCGTGATTACGGCACGGTGGCGTCCCAGTCTTCGGTGGCGCCAGACTCGAAGCCGCCGGTGATCAACGAATTTTGGGCCGATGCCGCGGAGCACACCAGACCGATCGCGGCGAAGATCCCGGCGACACGTCGAAAGGCCGTCTCCAGTTCTCCTTCCACGTTGCAGTGGCGGGTGATTGAAGCTGCATATTGTGGACGGTTGCTACGCTGCGGTCATACCTCGTGGCCGACGGTGGGGCTAACGGCATCGATAGCCCCGGACGTGGTACGTCGACAGTTTCTCATCTCATCCGTTGACGACATTTCGCTTGCACGGACCCGAACCCGGCACCATATTGAATGGAAAGCAGATTCGCTCATGATGGGTTGACGGGCTCCCGACGGCTCACCTGCAGCCGATTCTCGGCTGGGTCGGCGGCGCACCCTGGGCCGGACGATGCGGAGGGTTCACGGGGTCAGGCCGCGGGAGGCGCCGGGCTCGAATGAAGGGGAGTTGGCAATGGCTGCAGGTATTTCTCGCGTCTCGTACTTCTATTGCACCATCCGAGACCGCCCCGGTGAGGCGTATTCGCTGCTCTCACGGCTCGCGGTTTCAGGAGTCGACCTTCTGGCTTTCAGTGCGATTCCAGTCGGGCTCGGCCAGACCCAGCTCATGATCTTCCCGGAGGACGAAACCTCGCTCGCCCAACTCGCCGAGGACGAGGGGTTGTTGCTGGAAGGGCCGCATCACGCGATTCTCATCCGGGGCGACGACCGGCTTGGGGAGCTGGCTGAAATCCACAACAAACTGGCTGAGCGCGAGATCAACGTCTCGGCCTCGTCGGGCCTCACCGACGGACGCGGCGGCTACGGGTATATCGTGTATACGGCGGCTCACGACGTCGATGCCGCCGCAGCGGCACTCGGTGCGTGAGGTTCCACCCGGCACGTCTCATCGGTCTTCTACCGCGGACGGCGAACGGCAGCCGTCTGTCGTGCTTTTCGCGAACCGTGCTCCTCTCGTGCCGGAAATATTGACGCGCTCGGCACGTCGCCGTCGTCGCGATGAACAACCAAGAGAAATGCGACCCGACGAGTCGCCACCCGCCTGCGAACCGTTTCCCTGACTGGCCCTGGGTTTCTGATGGACGGCGCTGTGACGCGATCCTCACTCGATGTAGCCGAGGCTTCGAAGCTCTTCGAGGATCATTTTCTCCTTGCCGTCGGATCGGGGCCGGAGGGCGGCACTCGTGGTCGAACCCCAGGTCGGAATGGTCGAGACCGGATGCTTCTGGACATAGGCGGAATCGAGGGCCGCGAGATAACTCCCCGATGCGACTGCCGGGAGGTCTTCGGCCGGTGGCAGGGCAAGCAGGTGCAGGACCAGCGGCGCCACGTCGAATACGGTGAGCGTTTCCAGGCGCCGGCCGGGTTGGAAGGCCGGACCGCGCGCGAAGAATATGCCGGGCGGTGCGTGGGCGTGGTTGTCGTTGACGAAATCATAGCCGTGATCCGAGGTCACAACGACGTTGACATCGGGCCCGAGCGATTCAAGCAGCTCGCCGAGGCGCGCGTCGGTGAACCGGTATCGCTCGGCGAGGGCGGGTGCGAACCGACCACCGGTGGTGTGAGCGATCCCGAAATAGTGGTTGAATGCGTCGACGGAGTAGAAGGCCGCGGCGGTGAATCGCGGCTGGTCACGTCGGATCAGGTGGGAGAGATAGTGGACCGTGCGACGGCTCATCGAGGAGCGGATGACCCGGACGTTCTCGTCCTTGGGATCGACGGCGGCGCCAGGTTTCATATAGGGCCGCACGGCGTCGAACCCGGGCAGTTTTGGTGCCGGTGGCAAGCCCTTCAAGACGCCCGGGGGGTGCCTGTAGCGGTCGATATCGCTCGGCCGGCCGCGGCGATGGGCGGTCTCGGCGAGGGTTACGGTCGAGGCAATTGCGAAGCCGTTGACCTGCTCCGCCGGCCAGGTGGCCCGCCATCCGTAAATCCCGACCGGGTAGTAGCGGCTCGCAATGCTCCACAATGCCGGCACGCGCCGCATGTCGCTGGTGAACGGCAGCCGGATCAGCGGTATTCCGGGCACCTTCTCGATCAACGGAATCAGCTGGAAGTTGAGACCTGAGTGAAGGGGAAACTCGAGGATCGAGGCCTCGAGCCCGGGCAGGTGAAAGACGGTGAAGCCGTGAATGCCGTGCTCCGCCTTGGTCTTTCCGGTCGCGAGGGTGGTCCAGATGGCCGGCGAGAGGGTGGGAGAATAGCTTTCCAGCTCGCCCCATGTGCCCTCGGCCATCAGACGTGCGAAGGTCGGGAGGTCGCCGGCCTGGACCATGGGCAGGATCACGTCGTCCAGATCGGCGCCGTCGATGCACAGCAGCACGACGGGCGGTACGTCGTCGAAGAGTGGACGTGCGGGAAGCTGCAGGGTTTTCGAATCGGCCGAAGCCGGCGCTGCATCATTGCGCGGTGAGCCCATCAGTGCCCAGACGAACGCTGCGGCCGAGGCGGCAGCGAGGCCGATCGCCAGCAACCCGTCCGGCGAGAGACCGCAGCGCCCCCGAAGGGCGTGCACGGCGGGCCTGAGGAGCAGCCCTGACGCGCTGAGCAGTATGGTGATCACCAGGAGAAATACCAGCTTGCCCGTCAAACCGGGAGAGAACAGAAGTCTGGTGAGGGCTTTCCCGGCGAGACCCAGGTCGGGCAAGGAGGCGGCGAAGAGCAGGGGACCGAGACCGAGGATTCCGAGCACGGCGCTTTCGAGGCGGTGGCCGGCTTCCACCATCTGCGTCCGGCGGGCAACAGCCTGGGCGATCAGCAGGCCGAACCCGGCAGCCGCACCCATGACCAAACCGATGAGGGCATAACCTACCCCGAGGTAGGTGATCAGCAAAAGCGAGTCCGCGGGTCGCGCATGGATCTGCGGGTTGAGTCTCAGCGTCAGACACGCGATGACAATGCCGGCAACGGCCGAGCTGCCGACCGCAGTCGCCGACGCCCTCAGCGGCAACGTCGCTCGCTGCCTTCCGGGTCGATGAGTAGAGACGTCTTCAGAAATATGCGCGTCCATCCGTGGGGCCCGACAATACCAGACGAGGGTCCGATCTTTTTCATACTGTGACCCTGGCGCGCGGAGATGAGTCCCGCTGCTACGGAAACGTTCGAATGCGAGTTGTTGACTCCCTCGTCTCGATTGCCGCAGCTCGGGTGACCGCAGCGGCGGCATCGAGGGCGCGGGGTACCTCGCGACCCTCGAAGGTCATGGGTCGTGCGGCGGCTCGGAGGATCTGTCGGCACCGAGTGGGGGTCAGGTCGGGCTCCAGGCCCAGCATCATGGCGACCACGCCAGCCGTGACGGGTGCGGTGGAGGAGATCGAAAGGAACGGTTTGTAGCCGCGGCTACTCTTGCCGGTCTGCTGGCGCTCGGCATACCACTCGGTGAAGAGCACGGTGTAGTCATAGTGCAGCACATAGACGTCCGGCTCGCGTCCGTCCTCGAGGGACGGGAAAAGCCCACCGGGGAGGAGATTGCCGTGGTGTCCGTAGTGGATGAACACCGTCACGATGCCGGCCGCGTGGGCCCGGTCGACCGCCGCGTCCACGACCTTGCGGGCCTCGTTCGAGAACTGCCGGTGAGAGTGGGTCAGGATGTCGAGGTCCTGCGCGATGGCCCAGTCGACAGCCCTGGAAATGGCGCTGGCGCGTTGGGTGTCATCGCGGCTCGCGGTGTTGAGGGCAAATATCTGCACCTCAGGCGCGATCTCGCGAAGTGTCTTCGCCATCCAGTAGCCGTGCTCGTCAATAGTCGTCAGCTTGTTTTCGGCGGCGTCGCCGAGGAAGTTCGCGCTCCCAGCGTAGAGCTCAGGATGCACCTCGGTACCGAAGGAGTGGTCGAGGATTCCGACCCGGATCCCACGCCCTCGCGAAAGCTCCTGAGCGGCGCCGATCCCGTGGACCGAGAAGTAGGTGGGCCGGGAGTTGGCGTTTTCGAAGACGAATGTGAACGGAATTTCCGATGCATCGCCGGTCGCGATCGGTAACACGCCGAAAAAGGCTATCAGTATCGTGCCCGACGTCAATCTCATGTGTGGTCCCCTCGATGACAGTACGATGCTGCGGATTGAAATGTTGGTGGAGGCCACCGACCCGAGCCGCCGCAGCCCGGAAACCTGACCGACAGCGCCCAAGGGCCGCGAAATGAGAGTAGAATGTCGTGCGCCCGCATCCACTGCGGGCGGGCGCGAACGGCGCCCAAAAATCCACCGAGGAGCAGATCGATGCACAACCCAACCCTGATGCTGGTTTCAACATTGGCGATCGCAGCCGTCCTCTGCATCTCGTGCAACGTGAGCGGTCCCGCCGCACCAAACCCCCTGGTCGGCGACTGGGACACGCCATTCGGCGCGCCCCCCTTCGAGCAGATCAAGGAGGAGCACTTCCTGCCGGCATTCGAGGAGGGGATGGCGGCCCACACCGCCGAGGTGGCGGCAATCTCCGCGAACCCGGAGGAGCCGACATTCGCCAACACCATCGAAGCGCTCGAGCGTTCGGGCGCGCTGCTCGAACGAACGAACCTCGTCTTCATCAATCTCAACGAGGCGCACTCGAGCGAGGGGCTGCAGGAGCTGGCCAAGGAGATCAACCCCCGCCTGTCGGCCCACCAGGACGACATCTTGCTCAACGAAGAGCTCTTCGCACGGGTCGAGGCGGTGTACGAAAACCGCGACGAGCTCGATCTCACTACCGAACAGCAGCGCCTGCTCGACAAGTCCTACAAGGCCTTTGTCCGAGGCGGAGCCAATCTCGACGGGGAGGCCAAGGCTCGGCTGCGCGAGATCAACGCTCGGCTGGCCTCCCTCACCACCCAGTTCGGCGACAACCTGCTCAAGGAGATGAACGCCGTGGCCCTGCTGATCGAGGACGAGGCGGATTTGGCCGGGCTCTCCGAGTCCGTCCGCAGCGCAGCGCAGGCGATGGCCAAAGAGGAGGGTCACGAGGGGGCCTGGGCGTTCAACCTCCAGCGCACCAGCTGGACGCCTTTCATGCAGCAGTCGCAGCGTCGCGATCTCCGCGAAAAGCTCTATCGCGCCTATACCCGGCTCGCCGCCAATGGCGGTGAGACCGACAACCGGGAGCTTGGGTTGCAGATCGCCGAGCTGAGGGCCGAACGAGCCCGGTTGCTGGGCTACGAGTCGCACGCGGCCTATGTCCTCGAGGAGAACATGGCCGAGACGCCTCCCAGGGTCAACGAGCTGCTCGACGAGCTGTGGGCCCCGGCGCTGGCGCGGGCGACAGTCGAGCGGGACGAGCTCCAGGCTCTCGCAGACAGCCTCGGTGACGACATCGATATCGCGATGTGGGACTGGTGGTTTTATGCCGAGAAGCTCCGTGCGGCGAAGTACGATTTCGATGAGGCTGCGGTCAAGCCCTACCTCGAACTGGAGAGCGTTCGCCAGGCCGCTTTCGACGTGGCCGGCCGGCTATGGGGTTTGAGCTTCGAGGAGCGGCCCGAGATCGACGTCTGGCACCCCGACGTGCGGACCTACGAGGTCAAGGACGGCGACGGATCGCACCTCGGTCTGTTCTACGTGGATTATTTCGCCCGCGCGAGCAAGCGCGGCGGAGCGTGGATGGACAACTTCCGCCAGCAGTGGAAGCAGGATGGCAAGGACGTGCGGCCAATCATCGTGAACGTCTGCAACTTCGCGAAACCCGCCGAGGGAGAACCGGCGCTGCTGAGCCTCGACGAGGCGTTGACGGTCTTTCACGAGTTCGGTCACGCCCTTCACGGCCTGCTCGCCGACAGCACCTACGCGACCCTCTCCGGCACCAACGTGGCGCAGGACTTCGTCGAGCTGCCGTCGCAGATGATGGAAAACTGGGCGCTGGCACCGGAGTTTCTGCCGACCTACGCCCGCCACGTCGACACCGGTGAGCCGATCCCGCCCGAGCTGGTGGAGAAGCTCCAGCGGGCCAAGCAGTTCAACCAGGGCTTCGCCACAACCGAGTACCTGGCGGCGAGCATCCTCGATATGGACTGGCACACGATCGCCGGGCCGGTGGAAAAGGACGCGATGGACTTCGAGGCGGCGTCGATGGAGCGGATCGGCATTATCCCCGAGATCGTGACCCGCTACCGCACCCCGTACTTCGGGCACATCTTCTCGGGCGGCTACTCGGCCGGTTACTACAGCTATGTGTGGGCCGAGGTGCTCGACGCCGACGGCTTCGAGGCCTTCAAGGAGGCCGGGCTCTTCGATCCGGAGGTGGCGCGCTCCTACCGTGAGAACATTCTCGAGGCGGGCGACAGCGAAGCGCCGATGGTGCTCTACACGCGCTTTCGGGGCGCCGGGCCGAGCATCGAGCCGCTGCTCGTCAAGCGCGGGCTGCAGTAGGCGTTACCGTTCAACCGATTTCGTTGCGAAGGCGGCCCACCGGGCCGCCCTTTTTCGATATCGGGTGAAGCCACGACAGTTTTCTCGCCACCGTTTCGAGGGAGCATCTGCGGGAGATTGATCTGGGGAAGTCCAGGTGTCAGTAAATTGCCGATTGTTGAGACGCCTGGTAAGCTCGGTGACAGCACAAGGAAACAATGGCTGGTTCGTATCCTTCGGTTTCAATGGCCGACGCACGTTCTTGCTCCGCCGAGAGTTAGGGGGATCTTCCGATGGATCATGTCCTTTCGCCGATTATCCAACGTTCGAACCGTTCGCTTTTGACTGGCGCGATCGCCGCCGCAGCGTCGTTTTTCATCACACCGCCGATCGCCGGGCAGCTGCTGGAGCAGACTCAGTGGATAGTCGGCGGAGTGTCCAGCTTCGCTATGTTCGGGTCGTCGGTCGCGATCTCGGGCGACACGATGATTGCCGGTGCTCCGCTCGAAGATGGGATCGGCTCGGCGCACGTCTATGTGCGTGTCGAGGGCATATGGGCATTTCAGCAGAAGCTCATACCGTCCGACGGTATCTCCGGTGACCAATTTGGGTCTGCGGTGGCGATCGACGGCGACACCGTAGTTGTGGGCGCTCCGAATCGGAATAGCGGGCAGGATGCGGCCGCCTATGTCTTTGTGCGGTCCGGGCAATCCTGGACTCCGCAGCAGATCGTGGAGCCGAGCGTAGCGGGCGCCGGGTTTGGCCGCTCCATCGGGGTTTCCGGGAACACCGCAGTCTTCAGTGCAAACGAAATCGAAGGGGGCGCCCACGTGTACGTGCGATCCGGGAGTGCCTGGTCCCACCAGCAACACATCGACGCAAGCGATGCAGGGGTGGACCCGAGTATAGGAAGCTTTGGCAAATGGAACTCTATCTCCGGTGACTCGATTGTCATCGGAGGCTATACCGATTCCGCATTTGTCTTCGCGCGATCGGCGGGAGTCTGGTCCCTCCAGGACGAGCTTGTGTTGCTCAACCCCAACTCACCATTCGGGCGTTCGGTCTCGATCTCTGGAGATACGGCGATTGTGGGGGAATACGATGGCCTGAAGGGGTCGGCAACCGTCTTCCTGCGCAGTGGAAGCACGTGGTCTCCGCAGGCCTATCTGACGGCGCCGGATGCCGCTCTGGATGACGACTTCGGGTTTAGTGTCGCTCTCGATCGCGGCGTTGCCGTGGTCGGAGCCTACCTTCACAACCACGGTGGCGGCAACCGTGGCGGAGCGGCCTACGTTTTTCGTCGTCGAGGAGGGGCGTGGTTCCCGGAGTGGGAGCTGCTCCAGACAGTTCCCGAGGAGCTTGATCTGTTTGGCGTGGCCGTCGCGATCAAAGGGACCACGGTGCTCGTCGGTTCGCCTCAAGATGACTGGTTGAACATCATCACGGGTCCCGTGACCGACGGAGGATCCGTCTACGAGTTCCAGCCGTACCTCTTCATCGATGGCTTCGAATCGGGCGACACGTCGGAGTGGTCGAACTCGGTACCCTAGCCCGGACTCTTCACCAATCTTCGGCTGCAAGGCCCGATGCACCGCACCCAG
>CBDTWX010000102.1:0-13464 GCA_965364305.1 uncultured Thermoanaerobaculia bacterium | reverse complement strand
CAACGTTCTGCTGGTCGACGATGAGGAGACCTTCGTCCAAACGCTTGCCAAACGCCTGACGCTGCGCCGGTTCAACGTGTTCACCGCGACCCGCGCCGAGCGGCTCTTCGAGACCCTGAGGGACAACCTGATCGACGTGGTGGTTCTCGACGTCCGGATGCCGGACCTCGACGGCATCGAGGCGACAAAGACGATCAAGGACAGTCACCCTCTCGTTGAGGTGATTCTTCTGACCGGTCACGCGAGCATCGAGGCCTCGATCGACGGCCTGCGTCTGGGCGCCTTCGACTACCTGCTCAAACCGGTCAACATCGACGAGCTGGTCTACAAGATCGAGGACGCCCAACGCAAAAAGGAGCTCCAGGAAGAAAAGATCCGTCGTCTGGAAACCCGGGCGGGCGAGGTCGACGGCGTCCAAGAGACGACGGATTGACATGAGCATTTCCTCGTGGTGGCGGCGCCTCATGGACCGCCTGCGCGGCACGCCGGCGGTCCGGGAGGACGCCGAAGCGGCCCGTGAACTCCTGCGGAGCCGGTACCACTCCCTGCGGCTCCTGTTGGCCGCCAACACGCGGGCACTGGAGTCCATGGCCACGCTGGAGCGGGCCTCCACCGACGACAGCGTCTTCGGCATGACCTTTGTCCGCGCCCACAGCACAGCCATCGGTGTCAACGTCTTCAAGATGGTGCGCAATCTCGATGGCCTGGCGCCAGGAAAGTACACGAATCTTTTTGACCGGTTGCAGGAGATCGATGGGCGGATCGATGCAGAGCTCGCAACCGTGCCCGAGCCGAAAGACGCGCCCCCCGTCTTGATGATGAACGAAGTGCGACAGCAACACCGCAGCGTCGCCGGGACCAAGATGGCGAATCTCGGCGAGATCGCCGGCAGCGTCGGGCTGAAGGTCCCCGATGGCTTCGTCATCACGACCTCGGTCTACCGGTGCTTGATGGCCGCCAGCGACCTTCAGACAGAGATCGATCGCCTCATGCAGGCCCACCAAACGGAGGAGCTGCACGAGCTCTTCGTTCTCAGCTCGAAGCTCCAGCAGCTGATATTGACGGCCGAGGTGCCGCCCGACATCGCGAAGGCAATCGAGGAAGCCGCCGAGGCCACCCACCCGACCCCTGACGGCACCTTCGCCATGCGGTCGAGCGCCCTTGGCGAAGACGCGGCTGGAATTTCTTTTGCCGGCCAGTACGAATCCCTCCTCAACGTGCGCCGTGCTCATCTGGTCGACAGCTACCTCGAGGTCATCGCCAGCACCTACACGCCTCAGGCGATGCAATACCGCAGGCAGCGCGGCCTCCGTGATGACCAGGTCGCGATGAGCGTCGGATGTCTCGAAATGATCGGCGCCCGCTCGGGGGGGGTGGTCTACTCCGGGAACCCCGCTGACGATCGCGATCAGGACATTCACATCAGCTCGGCCTGGGGACTGCCGAAGGCGATCGTCGATGGGCGCTTCGCCTCGGACTTGATCGTGGTCCGGCGCGGCGATCGGCCGGAAATCGCGGCTCGCGAGATCGGCGACAAGCAAACCCGGTTCGTGCGCCATCCTCGGGAGGGCGTCCGACGGGCAGAGGTGCCCGATGAGATGCGGCGGCAACCGAGCATTTCGGACGACGAGGCCCTTGAAATCGCCGATTCCGCGCTCCGACTGGAAGATCATTTCGGCACCACGGTTGACGTCGAGTGGGCCATCGACGAGGACGGTGAGCTCGTGATCCTCCAATGTCGTCCGCTGACGCCATCGCACCGCTCGGTCGATCGCAGTCCGCCCCCGGATGCACCTGCACCCGTGATCAGAGGCGGCGTCAATGCGAGCCCCGGCGCGGCCGCCGGACCGGTTCACTGGGTGAAGCGCGACGCGGATGCCCTGTCCTTCCGCAGGGGTTCGGTTCTGACGTTATCGCAGCCGCTCCCACGATGGGCGGCCCTGCTCGATCGCGCCGCTGCGGTGGTCGCGGAAGAGGGAGGGGTCGCCGGACATCTGGCGACAGTCGCGAGGGAGCTCGGCGTGCCGGCGATTCTCGGCGCAGGTCCCCTCGATGCGCTCACCAACGGTCTCGAGATCACCGCTGATGCCACGGCCCGTGCCGTCTATCCCGGCCGCATCGAGGCGTTGCTCGAGGCCGCCGCCAACCGGCCGCCACCCGCCGCCGACAGCCCGGTCCGAGACGCCTTGCGCAGGGCGCTCGCCCACATCGCTCCTCTCAACCTCATCGACCCCGACGGTCTCGACTTCCGTCCCTCCAAGTGCCAGACACTGCACGACATCACCCGCTTCTGCCACGAGCAGTCGGTGCGCGAGGTCTTTGCATTCGGTTCCGACGTACCATTCCCCGAGTACGCCGCCAAACAGCTTCATCACAACGTCCCGATGCAGTGGTGGGTCCTGGACCTCGGCAACGGTTTCAAGGAAGCGGTCAAGGGCAAGTACGTTCACCTCCAAGAGATCGCCTGCAAACCCATGCTCGCTCTGTGGGACGGTATGGTCGCCATTCCCTGGGACGGCCCGCCGGCCGTCAGCGGCCGCGGGCTCGGATCGGTGCTGTTCCAGGCCACCGCCAACCCCGCTCTCGCCAACCCCTTCAAAAAGCCCTACGCCAACCGCAACTACTTCATCATCTCGAAGCACTTCATGAACCTGCAGTCGCGGTTCGGCTTCCATTTCACCAACGTCGAGGCGCTTGCCGGAGAACGCCCCGAGGAGAATTACCTGAGCTTCTCGTTCAAGGGTGGCGCGGCCGACAACAAACGCAAGGCGGCGCGTGCACGCTTCATCGGCGAGCTGCTGGCCGATCTCGGGTTCGATGTCACGGTCACCGAAGATGTGGTGTCGGCCCGCCGGACCCACCTCAGTCAGGCCGGGGTCGAAGAAGGCGTAGAAATCATCGGTTATCTCCTGATGCACACGCGGCAGCTCGACATGATCATGAACGAGCCGGCTGCGGTCGAGCGCTACCGGGCGAAGATGCGATCGGACATCGCGTCGCTCGCGGAGGGCTGATGGCATCGCTTCGGCTGACAGCAGGACGAGAATCGAGCGGTGAACATGAGTGACCGAACAGTGTCAAACGGCGCGCTGGCCGAAGCGCTGTTCGCGCTCGCCGACTCGGAACCACCCGGGGATCGCAGGCTGGCACTGCTGCGCGCCGGCTACACCGCTTTTGATACTCCGGGGAACGCACGACGGGAGATCACCCGCGAGGCGCCCAAGTGGCTCCGGCCTCTCCTGTCACAGCTCGCGGCGTGCCACGGCGAGGATGCGCTGGAGGCGGCGGTGCAGCGGCTTCAGGGTGGTGACCACGAGCGCCGGCGTCCGGTTCGGCAGGGCTATTTCAGCCGCGCCGAGATGATCGAGATCCTGCCTTCCGGCGCCGAGGAGCTCCACCCGCAGCGCATGCGCGGCGCCTTCCACTGGCACACCCGGGACTCCGACGGCAAGGCCACCCTCGAGACGATGGCCCGCGCCTGCGCCCGGCGGTGCAGCGCGTGGGCGGTGGTCTGTGATCACTCGAAAGGCCTCGAGGTCGCCTCGGGCCTCGATCGGGAAGGGGTCGGCCTGCAGCGGCGACGGGTCCGGCGCTGGAACACATCGAACGGCGAGGAGCTGCACCTCGTACAGGGCCTCGAGGTGGAGGTGTTGGCGGACGGCACCCTCGATGTCCCCAAGGGCGAGCGCCTCGAGGTCGAGTGCATCGTCGCCGCGGTTCACCGACAATTCGATCCCGACCGCGACCAGACGGACCGTCTCCTCCGCGCGGTCACGACCCCGGGCGTTCACGTCCTCGCCCACCCGCGCGGCCGGCACTTCCAGCAACGGCCAGGGCTCAGGGCGCGGTGGGAGAAGGTCTTTGCGACCTGCGCTGACGAGGGTGTCGCGGTCGAGATCAACGGCTTTCCGCGCCGCCAGGACCTCGATCCCGATCTCGCCCGGCTCGCAGTGGAGTCCGGGTGCGAGGTGATACTCGCCTCGGACGCCCACGCCGTTCCTCACCTCGAGTTTGACGCCTACGCCTGTGCCATCGCGATGCGGGCCGAGGTCCCGCGCGAGCGGATCCTCAACGTGCGTCACGCCGACGAGTTTGCGGCGTGGCTGGATGAGCGCTAGCGTGAGAGGCGCCTCGAGCAGTTCGCCGCGCGAATCGCGGTGAGCAGATCACCGCCAACCCAGGCACCGGCTCAGTGATCGGAACGGCTACCCCGAAACACCCAATGAATCATCTCGTTTTACGGGCTCGTTTTCCGGAAAACGAGGTTGGCGCTGGATAAGGTCCGGTCGCTTTGACGAAAAGTGGCTCGATGAAAGCAGCGCCAGGCACAGCAATCGGGATCAGCGGCAGCGGCAAATTGTCACGTGTTCTCTATGTCACGAAAACCCATTGTCAGCGAACACTCCGCAATCGGAAGGGCACTTCACGATCGAAAACACCCCTACCCCTCAGAAATCCACGGCCGGAGGTTGGATGGGTGGTGGCGGCTTTGGATTTCTGAGGGCGGGCGGGTGGGGGGTGGGGGCGGGACACTCTGGTCTCACGCCCAAAATGCCTGGCATCGTGGCAGGCAACCCGCCGGCGCGCCTCCGAGGCGCGCCGCGTTCTTCGGACGACGGGTCGACAAGAGCTTGCTCTTGGCGGACCGGCGACTGAAGAACGCTTGGCCGCGGGCTCTGCCCGCGGCAGGCGGGCTCAATCGCGGACAATCTCGGGCACGGAGACGGAGACGGGCACGGAGACGGGTTGTGCCTAGTACAACGGGAAGCGCGAGGTCAGGGCGTGGACCTCGGCCTTGACGGCCTCCATCTCGGCGGTGAAGGCCGCCATCTTCGCTGCGTCCTCCTTGTCCTCGTCGGCGCGCAGGACGCGGTCGATGAGCCCTGCAATCGTCTTCATCTCGTCGGGCCCCATTCCCCGGGTGGTCACCGCCGGGGTGCCGATTCTGAGACCCGAGGCAATGTACGGCTTGCGGGTGTCAAAGGGCACCGTGTTCTTGTTGATCGTGATGTCGGCCAGACCGAGCCACCGTTCGGCCTTCTTGCCCGAGATGAAGTCGGCCCCGAGGTCGATCAGGAAGAGGTGGTTGTCGGTACCGCCAGAGACGATCCGCCAACCACGCTCCTTGACGGCCTCGCACAGCACGGCGGCGTTTTCGACGACCCTTTTCTGGTAGGCGTTCCACTCCGGTTTCATGGCCTCGGCAAAGGCCACCGCCTTGGCGGCAATGACATGCATCAAAGGACCGCCCTGGACGCCCGGGAAGACCGCCTTGTCGATGGCCTCAGCCCAGTCTGCGCCACACAGGACGATGCCGCCACGTGGCCCGCGGAGCGTCTTGTGGGTGGTCGAGGTCACGAAATGGCAATGGGGCACCGGCGACGGATGGAGACCGGCGACGACCAAACCCGCGATGTGGGCGATATCCGCCATCAGCAACGCTTCGGCCTCGTCGGCGATGGCTCGGAGGCGCTCGAAATCGATGACGCGGGGGTAGGCCGAGGCGCCACAAACGATGAGCTTGGGACGGTGCTCGAGGGCGAGCTCGCGAAGGCGCTCGTAGTCGATAGTCTCGGTCTCCTTGTCGACCCCATAGGCCACGACCTCGAACTCTTTCCCCGAGTAATTGAGAGGGTGGCCGTGGGTCAGATGACCGCCGTGGGTGAGGTCCATCCCGAGCATCGTGTCACCAGGGTTGAGGACCGCCAGATACACGCCCATATTTGCCTGCGCGCCGGAGTGCGGCTGGACGTTGGCGTGCTCGGCGCCAAAAAGCTCCTTGGCGCGGGTCCGGGCAAGCTCTTCACCAACGTCGACGAACTGACATCCACCGTAGTAGCGGCGGCCTGGATAACCCTCGGCATACTTGTTGGTCATCACCGAACCCACCGCCGCCATCACCGCCAGGGTGACAAAATTTTCCGACGCGATCAGCTCGAGCCCTTCTTTCTGACGCCGCCGCTCGTTTTCGAGCGCCGCGGCAACCTCGGGATCGGCCGCTTTCACCAGCTGGTCGTGGAGTTCGAAAAACTGCTCGGTGGTGGTCATGAATCCTCCCGTACGATCTCGATCTTGTTGATTCGTCTTTGATGGCGATCACCTTCGAAGTCCGTCCTCAGGAAGATCTCCACCATCTGCTCCGCGACCCCTACGCCAACCGCCCGGGCTCCCACGCAGAGTATGTTTGCATCGTTGTGTCGGCGAGCCATCTCGGCGGTGAAGGCATCATGGCAGAGAGCCGCCCGCACCCCCGGGTGGCGGTTGGCGGCCATGCTCATCCCGATCCCGGTGCCACAGATGAGAATCCCGGTCTGCGCATCACCCGTTGCGACGGCCCGTGCGACCTCGTGGCCGAAGTCCGGGTAGTCGACCGAGGCGGCGTTCGTCGGTCCGAGATCGCGTACCTCAAAACCCGCCTGGCGGACGAGCTCGACGATTCGCGCCTTGAGATCGACCCCGGCGTGGTCGGAGGCGACGACGATCATGGCAATCCCCCCTTAGATTTCCTGGTTCGGGGACGGCAGCTGCAGAGCACGGTACTCTTCGAGAGCAAAGCGGTCGCTCATTCCCGCGAGGTGATCCACAATCAGCCGCGCGAACCCGGACGCCGAATGGTACTCACCGGCGACGGTGGCTGCAATCTTTTTGAGGGGGAGGTCCCGAAGATAGGGCAGGCCAAACTCCTCGAACGCGCGTAAGAGGAGGTAATCGGGAAGAACCATCGGCTCCGACCAGTAGGCTCGGAAAAGAGCGGCAAGCACCTTCCGCGCCCGCCAATCCTGTCGGCTGACCGGAGCCTGGTTGATGATTCTGGCATAAATGAAGGCCTTGAGCTCGTGAAAGAGATCCTCGATTTCAGAGGAGAACCACACGGTCGTCTGCGATACCTCCCGCGACCTTTCGGCAAAACTCTGGTGGTCCGAGATGGCGTGGCGTTCGAGAAATTTTCCTACCCGTGCGGCCGAGGAGTCGACGACATCCCGGACAAAGAGCCTGATGACGCCGCGGATCAGGGTGTTCTGGCGCTGCCATGGCCGTTCTTGGGCATAGGCGGGCCCACTCTCGGCCATCACGCGGCGGGCGACCAAGAGCTGCTCAACCTCCTCCAGCTCTACCGAGTGCGCGCGCAAACCGTCCTCGAGATCATGGGTCTGTTGCGCGATCTCATCGGCGACTGCGACCGCCTGGCCCTCGAGGTGGCACGGCCGGTCCAGCGCGAGCCCCTTCCGATCGGGGAGCGGAAACGGGTAGTCAACCTTCCACGAGGTATGTTTGAGGATGGCTTCACGTACCTGGTCGGAGAGGTTGATTCCGGGATGCGCATACCGTCGCTCGAAAAGGTCGACCACCCGCAGCGACTGGTAGTTGTGCTTGAACCTTCCGGCACCGGCCACGACCTTTTCGGGCAGCCGGACCTCATCGTGGTCTCCGCCGAGGATCGCGTCGAGCACCGTTTCGCCGGTGTGACCAAACGCGGTGTGACCGAGGTCGTGACCCAGGGCGGCCGCCTCGGCGAGGTCCTCATTGAGACCCAAGGCTCGGGCGACGGTCCGCGCCAGTTGAGCGACCTCCAGGGTGTGGGTCAATCGGGTGCGCGGGTGGTCACCGACGTGGGGCACGAAGACCTGGGTCTTGTGCTTGAGACGGCGGAAGGCGCGGGCATGAAGGATACGATCACGATCGCGTTGGAACGAGAGACGAATGTCGTCGGGATCCTCGGGTTCGTGTCGCCTCCGAGTCGCCTCGGACGAGCGAATAGCGACCGGTGCGAGGCGGCCGTCCTCGTCGGCCTCGAGTTCTGTACGGCGTCGCGGGCTGGGCACGCTCACCCGTCGAGATCCTCGTGGACCAGCAGCTGGCCGACAAGTCGGGTGCTGCCGGCCACCAACACCGGGTCATCGAGGAGGTCCAGGCACTCCAGGGGAGTCCTCGCCGTCATTGCGCCGGGGAAGGCCGAAAGCAGTTCATCGACCGGCATCGCCCGGTCATCGTCGAGCTGGCAGACCGCAACCGTGTCGACCTGCGATCTGAGTTCCGCGGCCATCTCGCGCACGGGTTTGTCGTCGAGGCAGGAGAACACGAGATTGTAGCGGCCATCGAGTGTCTCGAGGTACTGCGTCAGCGACCGTGCGGCCTCGAGGTTATGGGCGCAGTCGACAAGAATTTCGCGACCCGAAATCCGGTGCACGCTGAGGCGCCCGGGCCATTGCAGGCCCTCGAGCGCACTCTGTACCTTCACCGAGTCCAACCGCGGCAACCACCCCGCCTCGGCGGCTCTGAGGGCGAGCGCCAGGGCGAGCTGGGCGTTGGCCCTCTGATAGCGTCCGGCCAATGGAAGCTGCAGATCGGATTCACCGTCCGCCCAGGCCAAATTCAACCGGCCGGGGCCGGCCGTCGTGCACGAGACGAGTGATTCTGCGCCTACCGCATGCGGTGCTCCGAGCTCGCCGATCAGATCACGATCCACGCCACCACCGATCACCGCCATCTCGGCCGCAGCCAGCGCGCGACCCTTGTCGGCGGCGACTGCTTTCCGCCCCACACCCAACCAGTTTCCGTGATCACTCCCGACGTTTGTGAGACCAGCGATCCGGCTGTCGGCAAGACGAGTCGCATCCCACGACCCGCCCATTCCTGCCTCCAACACCGCCACATCGACACCAGCCTCGGCAAAGATCACGAACGCCGCGGCGGTGAGAGTCTCAAAAAAGGTGAGATCCGAAAAACCGTCGAGCCGAGCGACCTGTCGGGCAAGATCGGAGGTCCCGATCGGACGACCGTTAAGGCGTATGCGCTCCTCTACCTCAACGAGATGGGGTGAGGTATAGAGGCCCGTGGTCAGTCCGTGGCCGCGGATCAGCGACTCGAGCATCGCGGCCGAAGAGCCCTTTCCGTTGGTTCCGACGATGAGGATGGAACGCCGGCCGGCCTGGGGGTTCCCGAGCTCGCAAAGGGCTTGCCGCAGACTGTCCAGCCGGGGCCGGATCCTGCCCGCGTCGCGCCGATCGAGATTCAGCGAAGAAGTGAGAGGCATCTGGCAACGGTGGCCTTGAGCTCTTGCCGCGGCACCACCATATCGAGCATCCCGTGCTCGAGGAGGAACTCGGATCTCTGGAAGCCCTCGGGGAGAGTTTGTCGGATCGTCTGCTCGATGACACGCGGGCCGGCGAATCCGATGAGCGCGCCCGGTTCGGCGATGTTGAGATCGCCGAGCATGGCGTAGCTCGCCGTCACGCCCCCAGTCGTCGGATCGGTGAGGACCGATATGAATGGCAGGGTCTTGGCACGCATCCGCGCCAACCCCGCCGAGACCTTGCCGAGCTGCATCAGAGAGAGAATTCCCTCTTGCATGCGCGCACCACCCGAGCACGAAACGATGACCAGAGGAAGCTTGCGGTCGCGACATCGCTCGATAGCGCGGGTCTGCTTTTAGCCGACCGCCGAACCCCTGGAGCCGCCCATGAAGCCGTACTCCATGGCTGCAATGAGCGCCGGAATCTTGGCGATTTCACCCTGGCCCACGACGACCGCATCACTGCCAGGGAACTTTTTGTTGTAGACCTTGAGGCGATCCGGATAGGGCTTCGAGTCGACAAAGGCGAGGGGATCAGCGGAGCGAATCTTGCCGAAGAACTTCTTGTACCGTCCATTGTCGAAGAGCATCTTCAGCCTCAGATCGGCCGAGATCCTGAAGTGATACCCACATCTCGGACACACATGGGAGTTCCCGGAGACCTCACGGTGGTAGAGGATCTCACCGCACCCCGTGCATTTGACCCACAGGCCCTGCGATCCCCGCTTGTCATGTGCCATTCACTGCTCCGTCTCTCCCAGCCGGGCCCGGTTCGTCTGGATAGAACCCAGCGTCAGCCTCGGTCGTCCAGTACCGTGCGGCACCCGGACCGAGCGGGCTCGTTCATCCCCCCGCCTCGTCGTTCTCGAGGTCGTTGACGATGCCCAAGCGTTGGCACGCCGCATCGTACATCTGGCGGGCCGCCTTCTGAGCAGTCTGGAGCTCTGCAATTTTCTCCTTGACCTTTCCAAGCTCAACCTGGATCAGCCCTTCGAGGTCTTGAATCTCCGACTTCGTTTGCTGCAGCGCATCTTCGTAGAATTTTCTCTGCGCATCCGTAAGATCAGCCATCGTGTCCTCCCTCTACCGCAATCGGAACGGAATACGGATCGACACCCACATCCGCACTTTCACTCCTTTTTTGGTGGCCGGTTTGAATCGCCACTTCATGATCGCATCTTCGCTGGATTTTTCGAAGCCGACTCCTTTTCGGGTAGAGCTGAGGATTCGCACGTCCTCGACTCCGCCGTCGATACCTACCAGAGCTTCGGCCTCGACCACGCCTTCGACCTGCATCGCCTGCGCCCGCGTGGGGTAGACCGGCTGCTCGCGGAAGATGACCACCGGTGCGATCACCCCGGTACCGGCCACCACGATGTCGCCTTCACGCACCGAAGGCGTCGCGGTCGGCGGTATCGGCGTGGCGGTCGGCCGTGGTGTCGCGGTGGGCGGCACCGGAGTCGAGGTCGGGGTCGGAGTCGGAGTCTCGGTTGCCGTGGGAGTCGGCGTCGCGGTCGGCGGTATCGGCGTCGGGGTTGGAAACTCTTCTTCGAGGCGTTTTCGGAGCTCCTCTTCCTGTTTGGCAATCTCGGCGGCCGCGGCCTCGCGGGCGCTCTCGATCAACTCCTCTTCGGAAAGCAGACCGGGGGTCGGTTCAGGAGTTGCGGTTTCGGTAGGTGCGATCGTGATCGGCGCGCTCCGTGTCGTCGGAGGTGATTCGGATCCGTTGCGGCCAAATATCCACCATCCGCCGCCAACGACCACAATCAGCGCGAAAAGACCGAGCACCATCGAAAGATGCTTGTTGCCGCGACCGTTTTCGACCGCTTCGAACACCGGCTTCGTGGCCTCGAGGTCAACGCCAACGGGCTCGGGAACCGGGGCCGTGCGTGAGAGCTGTGCGGGCTCGAAACTCTCGTCGCGACCGAGGAGGCCGTCCGGTTCGTCGTCTGCCGGGGGCTCGATCGGGGTTGGCTCGGCGGGCGGACCCTGCGGTCCTTCGGGCGGTGGCATCGCTCCGACCGGAGTCACGGTCTGGTCATCCGGCGACGCGGAAGGGGCGGCGGCGTCTTCGCCGTTGAGTTGATCGAGGAATGCGGCCAGAGCGGCCCGGTCAGGCGTCCACCCCGCCGTGCGTATTACCTTTTCGATGTCTCGTTGCAGCTCATCCGCGGACTGGTATCGCTGTTCACGGTCCGGGTTGAGGGCGAGAAAGACGATACGGTCGATTTCAGAATCGACCTTCGGGTTCTTCGAGGACGGTGCGGTGATCATCGGATCACGGACCTGCTCGAGAACCGAGAGCTCGGAGGTGCCGGAAAAGACCTTTTCGGAGGTCAGCATTTCGAACAGCACCAGTCCGAGCGAAAAGATATCGGACCGATGATCGATGTCCTTCCCCCAGGCCTGTTCCGGAGACATGTACTGTAGCTTGCCTTTGAGAGCACCGGCGCGCGTCTCTGTAGCTTTGGATGCCGCCTTTGCAATCCCGAAGTCGCACAGCTTGACGTCGCCTTCACGAGAAATGAGGACGTTTGACGGCGAGACGTCGCGGTGCACGAGACCGAGATCGCGATCTTCGAAATCCCGCTTCTTGTGCGCGTAATCAAGCGCCGAGGCGAGCAGTATCGCGATGTGAAGCGCAAGCTCGATCGGCATGACCAGCCCACGTTCAGCGCACTCGGCGAGAATGGATCGCAGATCTCGCCCCTCGATGAACTCCATCGCGATGTAGTGCGACCGATCGACTTTTCCGAGATCGTAGATATGAATGATGTTGTTGTGGTTCAGCTGGGCGGCCAGCTTCGCCTCGTCGATGAACATCCTGACAAAATCTTCGTTGTCGCTGAGGCTGGGGAGGATCCTCTTGATGGCGACGGTTTTTTGGAAACCCTCCATGCCCATCATTCTGGCCTTGAAGACATCCGCCATACCACCGGTGGCGATACGCTCTTCAATGACGTACTGGCCGAACTCGCCCCCGGCCGGCGTCTTTGGGCCGCTGTCCGCTTCCTCTTTTGTCGGCGCCGGCGACCGAGCCGGTACCGAAGGCACCTCGACAGGAGTGGCCTCCTCGACGACCGGTGAAGGACCGGCGGGCTCTTTCGGTGGAGGAGGCGACGCATCCGTCTTCGCCGGCGTGATATCGATCCCTGGCAAAGTGTCGGCGAGCAGCTTGTCGACATCCACCTGGGAGGACGGCTCTTTCCTTGAAAACGATGGTCGCGAACCACTCTCCAATATGTCCGACAGGGCATCGTCCACAAGCGAGGGCTGAGGGGTCGGTTCGGCGGCACGGGCCCGTTCCGGTGCTGGAGGCGGTTCGGGCGGCGGGGAAGCAAAGGGCTCGCCCTCGACAGGCTCGTACCCACCCTCCATATCCGTAAGGATGTCTCCGAACAGGTCTGCCGAAGTGACCGGACCGTCACCTTCCTCGAAACCTGGGGTTTGGCGGAGCTCGTCGAGCGTCTCGCGCGAAATTGCCTGGGTGGCAGCGGTGCTCGGCTGGGTCCGGATCAAGTCCTCGACCTGCTGGAGCAGCGCTTCCGAACCAAAAGGTCGCGGGAGGATGTCCTGGGCTCCAAGTTTGGCCGCATCCTCCTTGGGATTGCGACCTGAATACCCGGACATCACAATCAGAAAAGGCGTCACGCGCAAACCGGCCCGCGCCCTCAGCTGGGTGATCGCGTCCTCGACCGTGATGTTCGGCAGCACCGAGGTGATGATCACGAGGGTGGGTTCGAAGCGGGCGCACCGATCCACTGCCTCGTCAACGTTGGCCGCAATCTCGAGCTCGAAATCAGGTTCCGCGAGCGCCGCACGCACGTGTTCCACGTACCGCGGTTCGTACTCGATGACGAGGATTTTGGATTTCATGGTTTCGCCCTCAAGAACCCCACTGGTTGGAGATTCCAGTCTTTATTATGTGTGACAGGTCCTCAAAGTCAACCGGATCGGGAGTGGTCACCGGCGAGCGACAACCGGGGTCCGAACTCCGGTCGAAGAAACAACCGAAGCCGATTCACGATCTGTGACGGTATAATACGGCTGCCCGTTCATCGCCGGAACGCGGCGAGGCGGGAGCGCATGGAGGCGAAATGTCGGGCCACAACAAGTGGAGCACCATCAAGCACAAAAAGGGGCGCGCCGATGCCAAGCGGGGCAAGCTCTTCACGAAGATCATCCGCGAGATCACCGTCGCCGCGCGGGAGAGCGGCGGTGACCCCGACAGCAACCCGCGGTTGCGGGCCGCGGTGACGGCCGCCAAGGCCGCCAACATGCCGGCCGACAACATCAAGCGAGCGATCCAGAAGGGTACGGGCGAGCTCCCCGGCGTGTCGTACGACGAGGTGGCCTACGAGGGCTACGGCCCGGGCGGCGTCGCCATCTAC
>CBDTWX010000101.1:0-13480 GCA_965364305.1 uncultured Thermoanaerobaculia bacterium | reverse complement strand
GCCTCCGCGCCCCTCGGGTCGAAAACGACCCTGGGCACGTCACCTCGAACCTTTGGCTTCGAACGCTGGTGAATAGTCCGGGCTAGAAGAGAATTGTTTCCACGTTCGAACGTTCAACGTTCTAACGTTCTCACCTTCAACGTTGGTCGAACGGTTTTCTCTCCCTTCGCGGCGGGCGGGACCGGTATGATGTCCCCCGTGCCCGAAATCCGCGTTCTGCCCGATGATCTGGTCAACCGCATCGCTGCTGGCGAGGTGGTGGAACGCCCCGCATCGGTCGTCAAGGAGTTGGTGGAGAACAGCCTTGATGCGGAAGCTACCCGGGTCGTGGTGGAGCTGGCAAACGGAGGTCGGAGCCTCGTGAGGGTGACCGACGACGGCCGCGGGATGGATCCGGACGACGCGTTGCTCGCCTTGGAGCGCCACGCCACATCGAAGATCCGCTCGGCGGACGAGTTGCATCACATCGGAACCCTCGGTTTCCGTGGTGAGGCGCTGCCTTCGATAGCGGCGGTGTCACGATTCGAGATCCTGACCTCGGCCGATCCGGCACGAGGCGGGGTGCGGGTGACCGTCGACGGCGGTCGAATCCTCGGCGCCGAGGGGGCGGCGAGGGCGAGAGGCACCACGATCGAGGTCCGAGACCTGTTTTTCAACGTGCCGGCCAGGCGGAAGTTCCTCAGGGCGCCTGAAACTGAGTTGCGGCACGCCCAGGAAAGCCTGTGGGGCGCGGCATTGGCCAGACCCGACGTTGCTTTCGAGCTGAGGCACGGCAAGAGGACGCTGATCGGTGCGCCGGCGGTGCCGGATCCGGCCCAGCGTCTCAAGGATCTGTGGCGCGGAGCCGACCGGGTCTTTCACATTCACTCGACCGGCGGCGGTGGCGAGGTTCGGGGCCTGCTCGCGCCGGGCGGCGGCAAGGGCCGTCCGAACCTGATCTTGCTGGTGAACGGCCGTCCGGTGCGCGATCGGCTGCTGGTCGGGGCGGTGATGCGGGTCCTGCGTGGGGTGGGAAGCGGCTTCGGGGGCGCGCGCATCGTGCTCCATCTGCAGCTTCCTTCAGACGAGGTCGATGTCAATGTCCACCCGGCCAAGGCCGAGGTCCGGTTCGCCCGTTCGGCTGCTGTCTTCGGCCTGGTCGAGAGGGCCGTTCGCCAGGCAGTGGCCGCTTCGCAGGGTCGGGTGGCAATCAGCGATATGGACGAGATGGTCCAGCCGGCAAGCGTCGGCGAACGGCCGGGCGGCGGCTACGGCGAGCTCCTGCGGCGCCGTCACGCGGCAGGAGGCGAGCCGCTCTTTGAGCACCCCGCGTACGGTCAGGTGGACGGGGAACCTCTATCTGTTCCGCCGACGGGAATTTCAACCCCGACCTCGGAACGTGATCAAGGGCCGCAACGGTCGGGCGCCAAGCCTGGTCTTGCCGATACGCCATTTGGTCGGCTCATCGGCCAGTACCGGGACTCCTTCTTGCTTCTCGAGGACGAGCATGGTCTGGTGATCGTCGATCAGCATGTTGCCCACGAACGGGTGCTCTTCGATCGTTTTTTGGCTCGTCTTTCCGGCGAGCCTGCACCCTCCCAAGGTCTTCTGACTCCGCGGGTCGTCGAGGTCGGCGACGCCCGCGCAGCGGCGCTGCCGACGGTGGCCGGTCTTTTGATGCGCGTCGGTATCGAGGCCGATGTCTTCGGTGAAGGCGCCATCCGTCTCTCGTCGGTCCCTCCCGATCTCGAGGCGGCGGAGGTCGAGGAGGTCGTGGAGGAGATCCTCGATCGCGCGACCGCGCTCGACGGCGTGCCGGAGCGCGCGGCCGAGGAGCTGGAAGAAGAAATTGCCGCTTCGCTTTCATGCCGGGCGGCCATCAAGGTCAACCATCGGTTGTCATCACAGGAACAGCAAGCGTTGCTCGCGGACCTCGTGGCGACCGACAACCCTTATCGCTGCCCACACGGGCGGCCGATCATCCTCCGACTGAGCCAGGAGGAGATGGAACGACGTCTAGGGAGACGCTGATGCAGAGAGAGGACTGGCATCTCACCGAGGGACTGATCTTCGCCCATTTTGCGGTGTTTGTTCTGTCAGCCACGATGCAGGGAGGCCTGCAGGCGTTGGCTCTGATGCCTGGGCTTGTGAGCTCGCGGCCCTGGACACTGGTGACCTATCAGTTCGTTCACGGTACGGGGCTCTTCTGGTTTTTCATCTCGATGCTCGTGCTGTGGATCATGGCGCGGCCCCTCGAGGAGAGCTGGGGATCTCCGAGGTTTCTGGTCTTTTGGTTGGTAGCCACCTTTGGTGCATCGTTGACGGCTATCGCTCTTGGCCGTTCGCTTGCCGGAGACATTGGTTTTTCGACCTGTCTCCTCTTCACATTTGCCACCCTCTATCCCGAGGTGGAATTCAGGTTATTCTTCATCATTCCGGTCAAGGTCAAGTACCTGGCGATCATCGCGGCCGCGATCCTCGTCTACTCGAGCCTTTCGTACGGCCTGGTTGAGGGTATCGCCAACATCGCGGGGATGTCAGCGGGCTACCTCTTTTTCCTCGCCACCCGGCGACTGCCGAGCCGGCGAAAGCTTTCGTTCGAGCTCAATAAGCGAAAGGCCGCGATGGCGGTTCGCGCCGAGAGCGCCCAGGCCGAGGAGAGGAATCGGAATTGGGACCCGCAGGTCCGAGCCGCCGTCGCGCGAGCGAAGGAAAGCGGCGCCGTAGCTGCGGAGGACGAGGCACTGCTTGCTGAGATGGATGCTGCAAAGGACGATTCCATCACTGTTTGCGCCCCGAGCGAGTTCGGTTTCATCGAGGACGACGTGTGTCGCGGCTGTAGCGGATACGCCGAGTGCGCAGCGCGACGCATCCGAATGTCGGCGGCGGATCCTGATCACGAGTGACGAGTGATCACAATAGTAACTGTGTCTCAATAAGCCACTTGCATTCGTGAAGATTTTCACATAGCTTGAGCCCGAGGCGTCGGCTAGGGTATCCTGATTCCCCGGTCCCTCGGGTTTCACGATGATGGAGTGGGGTTTGTATCGGAGACGGGTGACAGTTTTCGTCGGACACTTCGGGAGCGGCAAGACCGAGATCGCGCTCAACGCGGTGCTCGAGCTTGGCGCTTCCTCCTTGCCTCTTGCCCTCGCTGATCTCGACGTTGTCAAACCCTATTTCCGGTCCCGGTCGGCCCGCGCCATCCTCGACGCGGCGGGGATCGAGCTGCTGGCCCCAACCGGCGCGAATGTCCACGCAGATCTGCCGATCATCGTTCCGCAGATCCGCAGCCACCTCCGCCGGGATCACAGCCGACTGGTCATGGATGTCGGTGGAGACGACGTGGGAGCCAGGGTTCTCGGTTCACTCTCGGATGTGATTCCCACCGACGACACCGACTGCTTCTTGGTGCTCAACTTCCGCCGTCCGGGGACACCCGATCCTCAGAAGGCCGTGACGGTGGTCCGCGAGATCGAAGCGGTTGGCCGGCTCCCGGTGAGTGGGCTCATCTCGAACACCCATCTGATGGATGAGACCACGCCCGAGGTGGTGCTCGAAGGCTACCGTCTGGCGCTCCAGACTTCGCGGATGGCGGACGTGCCGTTGGTCGCCGTGAGCGTCGACGAACATCTGCTGGCCGATCTCGACGAAACGAAATTTGAGTGTCCGGTCATGTCCTTGAGACGCATCGTCTTGCCGCCATTCGCGCAGGACGTCGTGCGGCGGACCACCGGGCCGCTCTTTGTGGTCAACTGAGAAAGGAGCCTCCATGCCGCAGATCGTGATCAGCCCCGACCGCTGCAAGGGGTGTGAACTCTGCGTCCATGCATGTCCTCAGCAGATTCTGGGCATGGGAAAGAAGATCAACAGCAAGGGCTATCTCTACGCCGAGGTCGTGGAACAGATGCGCTGTATCGGTTGCCGTCTTTGCTGCATCACCTGTCCCGACGTGGCCATCGAGATGGAGGTCAACGGGGCGATGTATCACTACTTCTCGTACTGATGGGGAATCTGATGACAAAGAAACTCATGAAAGGCTCGGAGGCCATCGGCGAGGCGGCTGTGCAGGCGGGCTGCAAGCTGTTCTTCGGCTATCCCATCACCCCACAGAACGAGATTCCCGAGTACCTGTCGATGCGTCTGCCGCAAGTCGGCGGAACCTTTGTCCAGGCGGAGTCCGAGGTCGCCGCATCCAACATGATCTATGGGGCGGCCGGCGCGGGTGAGCGGGTGATGACCTCGTCCTCGTCGCCCGGCGTGTCGTTGATGGCGGAGGCTGTCTCCTATCTCGCGGGTTCCGAGTTGCCGGCGGTGATCGTCAACATCGTCCGTGCGGGTCCCGGGTTGGGAGGGATCCTGCCCAGCCAGGGAGACTACTTCCAGGCGACCAGGTCTCTCGGTCATGGAGATTTCAGGGTGCTGGTGCTGGCGCCATGGTCCATTCAGGAGGCGGCGGATCTCGTGCAGGACGCTTTCGATCTCGCCGATTACTACCGAAACCCGGTGATGGTCCTCGGTGACGGCCTCATCGGGCAGATGATGGAGCCGGTGGAGTTTTCCGATGGGCGCGTTCCGATCAAGGCACTCGGACCAAAGGACTGGGCCTCGACCGGATGTGACGGCAGCCGACCGCGCAACGTCATCAACTCGCTCTTCCTCGACCCTGAAGAACTCGAGCGGCACAATCTCCGGTTGAAGGCGAAGTACGACGCGATGGCCGAGGTCGAGGTGCGCTATGCAGGCTACGGCCTCGACAACGATTATGACGTCTTGATCGTGGCGTATGGAACGGTGGCGCGCGTCTGCACCACCGCGATGGAGGAGCTCGAGAATGAGGGGATCTCGACCGCCCTCATTCGTCCCATCACTCTCTTCCCCTTCCCATTCGAAGCTGTTCGCGAGGCCGCCATGAGGGCCAACTCGGTGCTGGTCGTCGAGCTTTCCACCGGACAGATGATCGAGGATGTCGATCTCGCCCTGGCTCGCAGCCGCCCGATTCACTTCCACAACCGTCTCGGCGGCATGCTGGTGTCGCCGGACGAGGTTGTGTCCAAGGTGAAATCGATCCTCGACGGCAGCTCCGAGGAGGTGCGCCATGGCTGAGACCGTGTTTGCGCGTCCACAGGCTTTGGCCGACGTCACCACCCACTACTGTCCGGGTTGCACGCACGGCGTCATCCACAGGATGGTGGCCGAGGTGCTCGACGAGCTCGGTGTTCGCGAGCGCACCGTCGGGATCGCGCCCGTGGGTTGTGCCGTCCTCGCCTACAACTACTTCAACACCGACTTCCAAGAGGCGGCACACGGCCGTGCACCGGCGGTGGCGACCGGAGTGAAACGGGCGCGCCCGGATCTCATCGTGTTCTCCTATCAAGGCGATGGGGATCTGGCGTCGATCGGAATGGCCGAAATCGTTCATTGCGCCAACCGCGGCGAAAAGGTGACCGTGGTCTTCGTCAACAACGCGATCTATGGCATGACCGGCGGACAGATGGCACCCACGACCATGCCCGGCCAGGTGGCCACCACCTGTCAGCTGGGGCGGGACGTCGAGCAGGCCGGCCATCCCATCCGGGTTGCGGAGCTGATCTCCACCCTGCGCACCCCGTCTTTTATCGCCCGTGCCACGGTCCACAACCCTCTGGTCGCGGTGCACGCAAAGGAAATGTTGCGCCGTGCCTTTCGCCATCAGGTCGAGGGCGACTGTTTTTCGCTGGTCGAGATCCTCTCGACCTGCCCGACCAATTGGGGCGTTCCGCCCGCCGAAGCGATGTCCTGGTTGGAAAAGAACATGCTGCCCTACTACCCAGTGGGGGTCTTCAAGACCCCGGATGGCGGGAGTCGTGAGCCGCAACCCATGACGGAGTAGGGAGGACCGCCATGCAACGCGACGTGATCATGGCCGGGTTCGGGGGACAGGGAATCCTGCTCATCGGCAAGATCCTCGCCTACGCGGGGATGCACGAGGGCAAGCAGGTGTCGTGGCTACCTTCGTACGGACCGGAGATGCGCGGCGGCACGTGCAACTGCACGGTGGTGGTGTCGGACAAACCGGTCGGATCGCCCGTCATCCGTTCGCCGCGGGCGGTGTTGGCGATGAATTTGCCGTCGTTGGAGAAGTTCGAACCTGACGTTCGCCCCGGGGGACTTCTGCTGATCAACTCGTCGTTGATCGACCGCGGCTCCGAGCGGGATGATTTGACGGTGATCGAGGTGCCGGCCAACGAGGTGGCTGCCGATCTCGGCAATCCGCGAGGCGCCAACATGGTCGCCCTTGGCGCGTACCTCGGCGCCACCGACGCGGTTTCGTTGGATGAGGTGATCGAGGTGGTCCGAGAGACATTTGCCGCCCGTCCGGCGGTGATCGACGTCAACATCGAGGCGCTCCGCACCGGCTACAAGCTCGGTTCGGAGTCCAAAATTGCGGAGGCTTGATGGCTGAAACTCCATGTTCCGACCTCGGCCAGGCCGAGGAGATCCTCGCAGACTACCCGGCCGAAGAACCTGCGCTCATTCAGGTTCTTCAGGACGTTCACCGCGCCTACAACTACCTCCCCTGCGACGTGCTCGAACGGGTGGCTGACGCGCTCGACGTACCGCTGGCCAAGGTCTTTTCGGTGTCCACCTTTTACAAGGCCTTCTCTCTCGAGCCGCAGGGCGACACCGTCATCAAGGTGTGTGTCGGCACCGCCTGCCACATCCGCGGTGCCGGGCAACTGGTGGATGAGCTCGGGCGGCAGCTCGGCATTGGCCCCGGCGGAACCACCGAGGACCTCTCGTTCACCGTCAAAACCGTCAACTGCGTGGGCGCCTGCGCCATGGCGCCGGTGGTGATCGTGGGTGACAAGTACTGGGGAAGCGCCAAACCGGCAAAAGTCTCCAGATACCTTGCCAAGGGGGCCAACGATGAGAATTGAGTCCAGGGACCAGTTCGACGCGTTGCGCGCCCAGGCGCTGGAGAGCAACCAGAGCCGGACGCAGCAGATCTATGTGTGTTGCGGTACCGGGTGTCTCGCGTGGGGTTCGAAGCAGGTCGCGGAGGCATTTGCCTCCGAGATCGCGCAGCGAAGCATGGACGCCTCAATCGATCTCTTTGTCAAGCACACGGGGTGCCACGGCTTTTGCGAACGGGGACCCCTGGTTGCACTGCAGCCGTCGGGCATCCTCTACACCAAGGTCAAACCTCGACACGTCGAGGAGATCGTCGAAAAGACCCTGATCGGCGGCGAAGTGATTCCGAAGCTCCTGTACAAGGACCCGGTGACGGATGAGCGGATCGAAAAGTACGAGGAGATTCCCTTTTACAGGCACCAGGTGAGGGTGGCGATGCGCAACATCGGCCGGATCGACCCCACCAACATCCTCGATGCGGTCGCCGAGGGCGCCTACTCGGGTCTGGCCAAGGCGCTCTTCGAAATGACCCCGGACCATGTGATTGACGAGGTCGAGACATCCGGCCAACGGGGCAGGGGTGGCGCCGGCTTTCCGACGGCCCGCAAGTGGCGTTCGTGCAAGTCCGCGCCGGGCGACCGCCGGTTCGTACTGTGCAACGGTGACGAGGGGGACCCAGGCGCGTTCAAGGACCGCTCGATCATGGAGGGCGATCCGCACTCCGTGCTCGAGGGTATGATCATCGGCGCGTACGCCTTGGGTGCCCACGAGGGTTGGATCTACGTCCGGGACGAGTATCCGCTGGCGGTGGTCAACCTGACGATCGCCATCCGGGAGGCCCGGAAATACGGTCTTCTGGGCGACAACATCATGGGGTCGGGCTTTGATTTCGACATCCAGGTTTCTCGCGGCGGCGGCGCCTTCGTGTGCGGAGAGTCGTCCGCCCTGATGCGTTCTCTGGAGGGCAAGACCGGCGAGCCGCGAGCCAAGTACGTCCACTCCACCGAGAAGGGCCTCTTCGACCTGCCCACTGTGCTCAACAACGTCGAGACCTGGGCGGGCATCGGCGCCATCATCGAGCACGGTGGCGATGTCTTCGCCTCGATGGGGACCGAGCACTCCAAGGGGACCAAGGCCTTCTCGCTGGTCGGCAAGGTCAAGAACACCGGCCTCATCGAGCTGCCGATGGGAACCACCCTGCGCCATATCATCTACGACATCGGCGGCGGGATCCTCAAAGACCGGCCGTTCAAGGCGGTCCAGACCGGTGGCCCCTCGGGGGGATGCGTGCCCAAGGAGTTGCTCGATCTCCCGGTGGATTACGAGGAGCTCACCGAGGCGGGCTCGATGATGGGTTCCGGCGGCATGATCGTGATGGACGATCGGACCTGCATGGTGGATGTCTCACGGTTTTTCCTGGCCTTCCTCGAAGAGGAGAGCTGTGGCAAGTGCACACCCTGTCGCGAAGGTCTCAAACAGATGCTCCACCTGTATGATCGGATCATCGCCGGAAAAGGATCGAGAGACGACCTCGCTCTGATCGAACGCCTGGCCAGGGGCATGCAGCTCGGCAGCCTGTGCGAGCTCGGAAAATCGGCTCCCAACCCGGTTCTGTCGACGTTGCGCTACTTCCGTGAGGAGTACGAGGCGCATATCGACGATCTCGCGTGTCCCGCGGGCGTGTGTCGTGATCTCACCGCCTTCGAGATCATCGAGGCGGAATGCGACGGCTGCCACGCCTGCTTCAAGGCCTGTCCGGTGGATGCCATCACCGGGGTCGTCAAGGAGCTGCACGTGATCCACCACGATGCCTGCATCTCCTGCGGTGCGTGTCTTGATGTCTGTCCCACCGATGCGGTTCGGACGTTTCCCAAAGTCGAGCTGAAGAAGGCGGAGGTGGTGTGATGCCGACCCTGACCGTCAACGGGAGAAGGGTGACGGTGGAACCCGGAGCTACGCTCCTCGACGCTGCACGTGCGGCCGGTGTCGAGGTTCCGACGCTGTGCCAGTTCGACGGTCTCGAGCCGTGGGGCGGCTGTCGACTCTGTGTCGTCGATATGTCACAGGCGAGCTGGGATGCCGACTGGTTCAAGGTCGTCACCTCGTGCAACCACCCGGCGGAAGCGGGGATGACGGTGGTTACCGACTCGGAGCGGGTGCTCGAGACTCGACGGGTGGGGCTCGACCTCCTTCTTGCCCGGTTCCCCGAGACGCCGCCCGTGCTGCAGTTGGCCAAGGCCCACGGCATCGAGAAGACCTCCTACACTCCCAACCCCGAGCCCGACGACTGCATTTTGTGCGGCCTCTGCACCCGCGTCTGTGATCACATCGGGGTTTCGGCCATTTCGAGCATCAACCGTGGTTGGGGGCGCGAGATCGCTCCACCCTTCAACCAGCCACCGCCCGACTGTGTCGGCTGTCTGGCGTGCGCCGAGATCTGCCCTACCGACTGCATTTCGTACACGTCGTCGAACCTCCGACGCACGATCTGGGGCAGAGAATTCGAGATGCTGCGCGATCCGCGCACGGGTGAGGCCGTGATCACCAAAGATCAGGCCGAGCACTTCGCCGAGCGCAGCTCGGTGCCGATCACCTATTTCGAGAAGTCTGACGCCAGCAAAAGGCGGGAGATGGCAGCGACCTTCGAGCGCCTCGGACAACTGAAGTGAAGGAGCGGATATGCAGATGATCTACAAGGTCTCGGTGGAACGATGCATCGCCTGCGGCAAGTGCGAGCTGGCCTGCGCGTTCGCGCACGGCTCGGAGGGGCGGCCGGCCAAAACTCGCATCAACATCCACCGCCGTGGGCCGGAGATCGGCACACCTGTCGTCTGCTTCCAGTGCATCGATGCCGCATGCGTCAAGATCTGTCCCACCGAGGCGCTGGTGCGAAACGCCGAAACCGGGGCCGTCGACATGGTCCGAGCGCGGTGTATCTCGTGCCGCATGTGCGTCGCCGGCTGCCCGTTCGGCAATATGTCGTGGGACGCAACATACCACTGTGTGCAAAAGTGCGATCTGTGCGGCGGCGACCCGCGGTGCGTTCCGTTTTGCCCGACCGGCGCGATTGCCTGGGTGCCGGCGGAAGAGGCGGCGATTCCACCCGAGCCGCTGGACCGGGAGACGTTCGCATTTGAGGGAGGAGCGTGAGGGTGCCAGGTCGGACAATTCCGACGATCTTGACCCTGTCGCCCGTCTTCCCAACCACCTTGGCAAGATCGTCGGAATTGTCTGACCTGGCACCCTGGCGAGGAGGCTTCAATGGCAGAAGACGACATCCGTGAAATCCTGAAAAAGGCCTATCAAATCGAAGTTGACGGCTATACCTTCTACACGATGGCCGCCGAGCGGGCGTCGAAGCCTGCGGTGCAGGAGCTGTTCGACAAGCTCGCGCGGGATGAGGTCCAGCACAAGGCCTACCTGCAGTCGGTGATCGGCTCCTACGAGGAGAAGGGGCTCGCAGCCTTCACGATGCCGCACCGCGATCCCGATCTCAAGGCCTTCACCAGCACGATTTTCACCGACGAGTTCAAAAAGCAGGCCCACGGCGCCGACTTCGAGCTTGGGGTGCTGTCGATCGGCATGACCCTGGAGACAAACGCTATCAAGTACTTCTCGGGGGCGGCGCGGAACGCCGCCGAGGAAGAGGTGATGAAGTTCTACCAGTTCCTCGCCGACTGGGAGAAGGAACACCTCGACGCGCTGCAGATTCTCTACAACGGAGTCCGCCAGGACTTCTGGGCCGACGGCGGGTTCTCCCCCTACTAACCGCCCGCCCGCCCACCCATCAGAAATCCGGGATGCGGGTGAGGACACCCGCATCCCGGATTTCTGATGAAAGAGGGTTTTTCTTACTTCACCGCCTTCCGCATCATTTTGCTCCGCGAGGGAAATTGACAAGACTAGAATATCGGTCTATATTCTAGTCAGGAGAAATATGAGCACAGTCACACTTTCTGATGCCAAGACCCATCTCGCGCGCCTGCTTGCGGAGGTGACGGAGATGGGTGAGCAGGTGGTCATTACCCGATCCGGCCGGCCAGCCGGAGTGCTGGTCTCGGTCGACGAGTACGAGGGCTTGCTTGAAACCCTGGAAATCCTTGCCGACGCCGAGATGGCGGAAGCCGTGCGTCGAGGCCTCGACGAGGCCGAGCGAGGTGATACCCTGTCGCATGAAGAGGTCTGGAGTGAGCTGGACGGTTAGCTACACAAAGTCGGCGGCAAAGGCCATCCGCGCTCTCGACCCGCAGATTCAATCGAAAGTGTCGGCCGCGATAAAAACACTGGTTGACGATCCGATGCGCGGCAAGCCACTTCAGCTCACCCTGTGGGGACTCCGTTCTTGGAGAACCGGCGACTGGCGAATCATCTATCGTGCGACTCAGAAGCGTCTCGAAATCCTCGTGATAGCGGTTGGTCACCGGCGAGAAGTGTATGACCGGATACGGGAAAGGCTGAAATAGAGAGGTCCCATCGCTCGCCCCCCCAGGTCACAACGTTATAGCGTTAAACGTTTGAACGTTAGAACGTTAGAACGTTCTGTCCACCCACCCTCCCGGTTCAGTCACGAATCTTTAGTCGGCGAGGGGCCCGAGGGTGGGAAGGAGATCGGCGGCCACGGCCATGTCCCGAGCCATGTACCGGTCCTCCTCGAGCCGAGGCACCTGCTCGCGCAACCGCGCGGCGGCCTCCTCCAAAGCCGGCGATGTCTTGAGCGGGCGCTGAAACTCGAGTGCCTGCACGGCGGCGAGGTACTCCATCCCCAACACCTGTCGTGTCAGTTCCGCCACCCGCCACAGCTTGCGCGCCGCCCAGGTCGACATCGACACGTGGTCCTCCTGACCGGCCGAGGTGGGGATCGAGTCCACCGATGCCGGATGGGACAGGGTCTTGCACTCGGACACCAGCGCCGCCGCCGACACCTGGACCATCATGAAACCCGAGTTGAGCCCCGCATCGGGTGACAGGAATCGGGGCAGCCCGGAGAGCGCGGTGTCGACCATCCGTGCGAGTCGCCGCTCGGAGATCGATGCGAGGTCGGTGAGGGTCGCTGCCAGGTAGTCGAAGACCGCGGCGATCGGTGCACCGTGAAAGTTGCCGCCTGAGATCAACCGACCCTCGGCAAAGACCATCGGGTTGTCGGTGGCCGAGTTGAGCTCGATCTCGAGCACCCGGTGAGCGTGCTCGAGCGCGTCGCGCCCCGTGCCGTGCACCTGGGGAGAGCACCGCAGCGAGTAGGCATCCTGCACCCGACCGCACTCACGGTGGGACTCGCGGATTTCCGAACCCACGAGAAGGTCGAGGAGCCGTGCCGCGCTGACGCCCTGGCCCGGGTGCGGCCGTGCGCGGTGCACTACCGGATCGAAGGCGGCATCGGTGCCGGCCATCGCGTCGAGGGTGAGGGCGCAGACGACATCGGCCGCATCGAGCAGGCGGCGAGAGTCCGCGATCGCCAGCGCGCCGACCGCCGCCGAGGCCTGAGTGCCGTTGATCAACGCCAGCCCTTCCTTGGCCCCGAGATGGAGCGCCTCGATGCCGGCCCGCTTCAGCGCTTCCCCGCCGTTAACGCGCTCACCTCCGACGACAGCCTCGCCCTCGGCCACCAGGACCAGCGCCAAGTGGGCCAGCGGTGCGAGATCACCCGAGGCGCCCACCGATCCCCGGCTCGGCACCACCGGGTGAATCCCGGCGTCGAGCAGCTCGAGAATCCGCTCCACCACCAGTGGCCGGCAACCGGCGTGGCCGGTGGCGAGGACGTTGGCGCGCAGCAGAAGCATGGCCCGAACGATATCCTCGGGAAAGGGTTCACCGACTCCGCAGGCGTGCGACAAAAGAAGGTTGAGCTGGAGCTGTTCGAGCTGGTCCGGAGAGATCCGCACCTCCGCCAGCTTGCCGAAACCGGTGTTGATGCCGTAGACCACCTCGCCGGAAGCGAGGATCTCGTCCACCACCCGGCGGGCCGCGGTCACACGGGTCCGTGCGTCGGGATCGAGGACTACCTTTGCCCCGCCCCGCGCCACCGCCTCCACCTCGGCGATGCCGAGGGTGCGGCCGTCAACCGTCACCGTACCGGTCATACGGTAGTGCTCTCAGCCGGCGGCGAGCCGATCCACGAGATCGATGTACGCCTGCATGGCCTCGTCCGACGACATGCCGCGCCGCTTTTCCCACGCGGCGTACTTGGCCGCCCCCCGAAAGTCGAACCCGGATGGTGCCTCGCCCTGCACGTCTCCGTCGGTGGCCTGCTTGTAGAGGCTGTAAAGCTCGAGCAGGGTCTCATTGCCCTGGGACGGCAGTTCTTTGCTCTTTGCTGTGGCGGCTTCGAACTGTTGCTTCAGATCCATGTTTCCTCCGAACACCGTGCGCTCTGGTGCGTCGCATTGTACCCGGGCAACCGCGCTGCCGAATTTCCAATTTTGAATATTCAATTTCGAATTCCCGCCCGCCCACACAGGATGCTGGATGCTGGATGCCTGATCCGCCCAAACACCCGCCTGTCATGTCCCGATAGAGCCTAGCCCGGACTATTCACCAATCTTCGGCTGCAAGGCCCGATGCACCGCACCCAGCGCCGTTTTCTCGCCTCGGGGTGCTCGACGTACTGTCA
>CBDTWX010000100.1:0-13563 GCA_965364305.1 uncultured Thermoanaerobaculia bacterium | reverse complement strand
GAGTCGCGGCCACCAGGGAGATGAAGACCCCGGTCAGTGCCACCCCGACGACCACGAGCAGACCGGTACCCACAGCACCCACCGCAAACGGCGCCGCCACCAGCAGCGGAACCGCCAACGCCACCGGCCCCTTGGTCAGAACCCCGAGCGCCATGGCAGCCCAAGCGGCGAGGGTCCACCCGAACCACACCCGAGAGGTGTTCTTCGCAGATCGGGCGGCGCGACGTCCCTCGATCGCCTCGTGAAACGCCACCAGCGCAAGCACCACGAAAAAGGTAAGGGCGGTGTCCATGATCACGGTTCGTGAAAGCGCGATCGCCAGCGGCGGAGTGAAGGAGGCGATCACCGCCACCAATGCCCCCTCCCGGCCAAAATGCCGCCCGGCAAACCATCCGACCAGGAATGCGGTGGCGAGACCGAAAAGCAGTGGTGCAAGCCGCACTGCCAGCTCGTTGGCCCCGAAAAACTCGATCATTACCGCCGCGGCTGCGAAGAACACCACTGGCTTGTCGAGGTACGGCAGCCCGTTGAGCTGGGGCAGGATGTAGTTGTTCGTGATCGCCATTTCACGCGCTACCTCGGCGTTGCGGCCTTCATCGGGTTCAATCAGACCGTGGTTGCCGATGCCGTAGGTCAGACCGAGGACTGCGATCACGGCCCAAACGGCAAGCCATCGCCGGTGGCGGGAAGGTCCACCCGAGAGAGAGTTCAGGTCCAGAGGCGACGGAGCAAAGGTGGGTGCTTTCAAGGCGCCCACACTACCTCAATTTGGTGGCTCATCCCCACCTTTGACATTTTTGTCGTGCCGCAGAGACATCTGCACGGATCTCGCCGAGCACGCATGGGATTGGCCGCGCGAGGGCACCCTGTGGGGCTCGATCTGTACAACCGCGTCGACGACTTTGGGGCCATTCTCGATCAGCGAACGCCGCACCGCCACAGCGATGGCGTGACCATCATCGACCGTGAGGCCCCCGTCAACCTCGACGTGCAAATCCACCGCGAGCTCCGCCCCTATGTAGCGGGTGCGGACCGCGTGGGCCGCCTTCACACCGTCGACCGTGAGCGCAATCTCCTCGATCCGCCGCCGCTCGCCGACCGGCGCCGCGGCGTCGATCAGCTGGTCGACGGCCGGACGGAGTATTCGCCACGACGCCTGCAGAATCAGCAGGCAGACGACGACTGCCCCAACTCGATCGACGACCGCCCACTCGGGATCGACGATCGAAACCGCAACCGCGACCGCCGCCGGAATCGACGAGATTGCATCCGACCGGTGATGCCAGGCGTTGGCCTCGAGCGCCGGCGAACCGACATCCCGCCCGACCGCCGCCGTCCATCGATAGAGCACCTCCTTGACGCCAATGGAGAACAGGGCGACACCCAGGGCGATTCCGGCCGGATTGGCCTCCGGTTCGTGCCGGAGTCCACGAATCGCCCCGATCCCCATGCCGACGGCAACCGCACCAATCGCGATACCGATGACCACGGTGACCAGGGTCTCGATCCGGCCGTGGCCGTGCGGGTGATCCTCGTCGGCGGGCGCCGACCAGTAGCGCACACCGAGGATCACCGCGATGTCCGTCACCGCGTCGGTGAGACTATGGAGGGCGTCGGCCAGAACCGCTTGACTGTGGCCGAATATCCCGGCAGCCGCTTTGGCGGCCGCGAGCAGAAGATTGCACAGCAGACCAACCCACCCCACCCGACGCACCCGCGATACCGCTGCCTGTTTCATCGTCTGTTCTTTCACGCAGTTATTCTACCAATTGTCGCAGTTGTCAAGTGTTTTTCGGTAAACCGTTAAATCGTTCAAACGCCAGCACGACGACCCGGTCACCGACCCGAACAACTCCACGGCCCCTGTGGACCAGATTCTGGCCGAAGAGCACCTCACCGTCCCGCTCGCGGTACGTCGCCAAGGTGTGGAGAGGCTCTCGGCCGCGTTCCCCCGTCTCCTGATTGGTGGCCGTGATCACGCACCGTGCACATGGTTTGGCAAACCGGAAATCCACCTCGCCGATACGTGCATGCCGCCAACTGTCCTCGGCATGGGCACCGCAGCCCGTGATGACGATGTTCGGCCGAAAACGGTCCATCGGCAAGGGAAGTGGAAGACGGCGGTTGAGGCCGTCCAGCGACGCCTCCGACAACAGCAGAAAGGGATAGGCATCGGCAAAAGAAAGGCGGTCGCCCGGTTGGGCGGACGAGGTGCCAAGGGGACGCGCGTCATCGCCGGCCAAACGCACGAGGCGAGCCGATGACCCGAGATGAGTTGAGAACCACTCGGCTGCGGTCCTTCCTTCGTCGAGCGCGGCGCTCTCGTCCTTCCACACCCTCACCTTGACGGTCGGCGCCGGCTGTCGTAGAAACGGCACCTCGAGAACGCGCAGACCCGCCGCCTCCAACAGCAGCCGGTCCTCACCCACCTTTACCCGTACCAGCGCCAGTTTCGGCTGCTCGCGTTGAGTGACAACCCCCCCGTCTGCGCCGACCACCATCCATCGCCGGTCGAGTTCGAATCCAGTGGCGCCGACCCGGGCCTTCGTGACGGCGACACCCGCACACGACTTCACCGGGTAGAGGAAAAGGTTGCTGACCGATATCATCCATCGTTTCCTGCATACCGGTCGACCGCACCGGCGGCTGTCGTGCGCGCAGGGTAGCTCCCGAAAACGCGCAGATAGGGACATTCCCGCCGTAGCTCGGCAATCGCCAACGCCGCCGGATCGGATTCCATCGACCCTTCGATGTCGACATAGAAAAGATACTCCCAGGGTCGTCGCGGCACCGGCCTGGACTCGAGCTTGGTGAGATTGACGCCGTGCTCGGCGAGTACGTTCAAACAATGGGCCAGCGCGCCCTCACGGTGCGGGGTGGTAAAAACCATTGATGTTTTGGCGGGTATTCGCGAATCGAGCTCGATCTCGAGCCCCGAGATCACAACGAACCGGGTCCAGTTCTCCTGTTGATCCGCGATGTTCTCCCGAAGAACCGTGAGCCCATAGATTTCACCGGCCTCGACGCCGGCGATCGCCGCCTGCGACTTATCGCCAACCCGACCGACCTCCCGCACCGAGGCTGCGGTATCCTCGAAAGCCACCAACTCGACTCCCTCGAGAGATGCCAGATACCTCGAGCACTGGGTCAAC
Source organism: uncultured Thermoanaerobaculia bacterium (assembly GCA_965364305.1). Classification (GTDB taxonomy): domain Bacteria; phylum Acidobacteriota; class Thermoanaerobaculia; order Thermoanaerobaculales; family Sulfomarinibacteraceae; genus Sulfomarinibacter. The sequence goes on along the minus strand of CBDTWX010000100.1, from coordinate 10,411 downwards.
GCCTGCGGATGAGAGAGGATCCGACGCAGATCTCCGACCATCGCCCCGTCGAGGCCGAGCAGACAGTGACGAACGTGGAGAATTTCTTCGCCGACGACCCTGAGCGCGGTCTGACGAAGAAGATCGTAGGTCTGATTGATCGAACCCGCGGTGGTGTTCTCAATCGGAAGAAAGGCGTATCCCACGGCACCGCTCTCCGCCATCTCCAGCGCCTCGGCAAACGTCCGAGTCCCGACAAACTCCATTCCCGCCGACCGTACGGAGAAATATTTACGCGCCGCGAGCTGACTGTACGATCCCTCGATACCCTGAAACGCGACCCGGGCTGCACCCCGAGCCGACCGTTCCACCTGCTCTCGATGAAGGAGCGCCTCCTCTTGCGCCTTGAGCGACATGGCGATGATTTCGCGAAAGATTTCGTGGGTGCGGAATCCGTCGAGACCCAGTTCACGTGCCCAACCCTCGACCCTCGCGAGGAGTTCCGACTCGCGCTCGTGATCGCGAAGAAAGGACAAACCCTCGGCCTTGACACGCGCGATACCCGCCACGGTCTGCAGACGATCCCGGAGGACCTCCAACAGCCTTCGGTCCGCCTTGTCGAGCTTGCTACGCAACTTCTCGAGATCATTCATGGCCGTGCATTCTAGCCTCATTTGGGTCGGCGGTACACTTGGGGGGCCATGGATCCCGATATTTTGAAGATCGTGATCGTTGCCGCCACCGTGATCGTCGGCCTCGCGGTCATGGCCGCGGTGTTTCGCTCCAAGGGCCGGCGCCGGTTGGAACGCCTCGGTCCGGCTTTCGAGCTGGGCACCAGTCGAGCCGAGGGTTTCCTTGGAACCCGAATCGGAGGGATCTACCGCGGATACTCGTGCAGCCTCCTGATTCAACATCCTTCGCAGTACGACCGCGGCGGCGCCACCCTGCGAGTGGCGGCGTCGTCCCCTCACAGGTGGTCGGCCGAAGTCCCAAACCCCGGCGCCCGCATCATGGTCAAGGTCGGTCTCTTCAAGGACCTCTCGGTTGGTGACCAACTTCTTGACGAACACCTTCGTTTTTCAGCCGAAGATGAGGGCTCCTTGGCGTCACTTTTCGGAACCGAGGCGGTGCGGGCGGCGATGCACCGACTGGTCGGTAGTGAAAACTTCGAGAGCATTCATACCCGCGAGGACAGGATCGACGTGAAATGGTCGCCACGAGTGGCCTCTCTCGACGACGATCCCGAGGTTTTCCGCAGCCGTCTCGAGCTCGTCACCGAGCTTGTCGCCGCCTGCTCCTACTCGCCGCGACTCGAGCCCTGATACCCCACCGCCCACCCGCTGAGATCACAACGTTCAAACGTCGAACGTTCGAACGTTGGCGCTACCGCTGATTGCTGTCGCTGTTGCCGACCTGTCATTGCTGTTTCGGAAGGAATGAGGGCCGGAGCATTCTTGAAATGAGATTTGTCTGGTGTATATTGTGGCGCCTGTGTGGCTGCCGCAGGGGCGGCCGGCAAATGGGCGAATCGCATCGATTCGCCGCAAACAAGACAGGGGGCCCCGAAAGGGAAAATGCACCCCGGAAGGAAAACGGGAGCGATGAGTAAGAAACTATTCGTTGGAAGCCTGAGCTGGGATACAAACGATGACGGTCTACACGAGGCGTTCGCGCAGTTCGGCGAGATCACCGAGGCCAAGGTGATTACCGACCGGGACTCCGGGCGCTCGCGTGGATTCGGGTTCGTCACATTCACCGATGAGGAAGCTGCCGACAAGGCCATTGCGGCGATGAACGGCTTCGAGCTCGACGGCCGGCCGATCCGGGTCGATGTGGCCCAGGACCGGCGCGGTGGCGGCGGCGGTGGCGGTGGCGGTGGCTACCGCGGCGGCTGGTAAACAGAACGCAGAATCGCCGCTTTGGCGGCGAGCCAAAACCGACCCCCTCCTTCGCGGAGGGGGTTTTTATTTCTGAAACGGTCGAGTCCTGGCGAGTATCGTCAGTTGGCAGCGGCAGACACAGCGACAGTCGGCAGCAACAGTCGTCGGGGACAGTGGTCAGCGATAGGAACAGATGGCGTGGCCGTTCCTGTCCCTGAACACGACAACTTCACAGATGGTCAGTCTGCCTCACGACGGCGGAGCGAGCTCTTCGATCTCGGGTCGATTCTGAAGGCCGCGCATCGGCGGATTGACGAGAACGTAGTAGGGGTCGCGATAACCGATCTCGTACGCGCGTTTCAAGAATGCTACGGCACGCTCCGGCTCACCCATCAGCGTATACGCCTCGGCGAGGATGAAGAGCTGCGAGGCTTCGGCGAGATCTCCGACCTCAATCTCACGGACCTGGACCAACGCCTCGCGGCTCCTTCCAAGCGCGGCGAGCAGACATGCGCGGCGACCGCGGTTCTCACCGTCTGCTTGCGTTCGTGCCTCGAGGTTGTTCAGCTCGCCTTCCAGAATTTCGCGGGCCTCACCAGCGCGGCCGGCAGCCTGCAGGGCAAGACCCAAGCACAGGCTGTCATGGCTGTCCGTCGAGATCTCGTCGCTTTGATGAGAAAGCTCCCAACGAGAGGAGTAGATTTCTGCCGCTTCATCGAAGGCCCCGCGCCGATAGAGCAGGTGGGCCAGGTTGGGAGAAGCATAGTTGTTGTCCGGGTCAAGATCGAGGACGGCCCGCATCTCGGTCTCGGCCTCATCGAATCTTCGCAGCGCCACATAGGTCCACGCCAACGCATGGCGGGACCACGGCGATTCGGGCGCCTGCTCGATCAGCTCGAGTGCGATCTCTTCAGTCCTCTGCGGACGACGAAGCCGCTGCAGATACATCGTCCAGAGGTTCCAAAGCGGCGTGAGCGCCCGCGGATCGACCTCCATGGCCCGCTCGTACATAGCGACGGCCTCTTCGTAACGCCCCTGAGCTTCGAGAATCCTTCCGCTGTTGTTGTAGGGCGCCACGGCGTCAGGATAGAGCTGGCTGATCAAGCGGTAGTCGGCGAGGGCCCTTTCGGCATCGCCATCGACAAACTGTCGGTTGACTGCCCGGATCATCAGGTACTCGCGACGTGACACCTCGCTGGCATCCTCGAGCGCCTGGGTCAGCATGTGCCTTCCCTCGTCGGGACGGCCGAGGAACTGGATCCAGAGCAGCCCCAAAGAACCCCGCGCGGTGGCAAAGTGGGGGTCCTCCTCGAGAGCGAGCTGGTAGCAACGCTCCGCCTCGACCGGACGCCCAGCCGCCCACTCCTTGCTGCCCATGGCGAGCAGGCGCAGGGCCTCCCAGGATGAGGTCGTGTATTGAACCAACGGTGGGTCGGTGTCGGAGATCGCGCTGAGCGACTCACCGAGCCCGCGCCGCACCTGCCTGGTGAGCGCGTCGATGGTCTCGAGCAGCACTTCATCCCGACCCTTCGCCGTGAGCCGGATACGATCCGCCGTCCGGCCGGTCGTGGGATCCACCAGGCTCGCCTGCAAAATGTAGACGTCCCCCATGGCATGGATCTGCGGAACCAGGAGCGCACGGACGCCGGCGAACCTGCAGACCTCGAGACCAGTTTCGAGAGTGATGGTCGTGTTGGTGTCTCGTCGCATCCTCTGCAGGGTGTTCCGAACCTGGCTGGCGTCGAAGACGTTGACGTGGCGGGACTGTCTGAGATCGGTTTCGAGGGCGCTCTTGAGGGCGAGTGTGAATCCCTCCTCGGTGGTTTCGTTGACGACGTCGGCGACGAGCAACCAGTCCCTCTCTTCGAACGGGATGGCGGTGCCGAGCAACCTGCGGCCGGCGAACATCGAAATGACCGCCACCAGAAGCAACACGGCAATCGGCACGGCCCGCCTCGGAACAGAGCGTCCGATTCCCCGAAAAACATCTCTGGCGCCGGTGAAATCGGCTGCCGACTGCAACGCGTCGGCAAGCTCTCCGGCGGTCTGGTGACGCTCGTCAGATTCCTTGGCAAGGGCTTTTTCGACCACCTCAGCGAGCCCTCGCGGCACCTCGGTTCGAAGGCTGCGCAGAGGCTTCGGCGGCGTGACGATCACGCGCCGCATCACCTCGGACGGCGGGCCCGAGCCGAAGGGCCGGCTGCCGGTCAGCATCTGGTAGAGCACGCATCCGGCACCATGGATGTCGGTGCGGGCATCTGCGTCAACGCCGGCGACCTGCTCAGGTGCCATGTAGGCCGGCGTCCCCACAACCGCTCCATGGGCGGTGTAGGTCACGGTGGCGGCATCGTCGTGGTCCTGGCCGATCCACCCGATCCGCTTGGCCACCCCGAAGTCGAGGACTTTGAGTCGGCCTTCCGGCGTCACCATGAGATTGGACGGTTTGATGTCGCGGTGGACGATCCCGAGCGTGTGAGCCGCCGCCAACGCCTCGGCCAATTGATGTCCGAGGTCGATCACCTGGGCCAAAGGCAGAGGCCCGTCCCGCAGGATCTCCTCGAGGCTCTGGCCCTCGACCAGCTCCCAGGCCAGGAATAGCTGAGGGCCGCCCTCACCGTCAGGGTCGGCCTCTCCGGCCTCGAAGAGGGTTGCCACGCCGGGGTGGTTGATGGCGGCAGCTAATCGCGCTTCTCGAAGGAATCGCCTCCGGGCTTCGTCCTCGCCGGCAACCTCGGTGCGAATGAGCTTGAGCGCCACCTCTCTCTCAAGCACGGTGTCACGCGCGCGCCAAACCACACCCATACCACCCGCCCCGAGCCGCGCGAGGATCTCGAAGTGAGCGATTTTTGACGGGCCCTGATGCCCATCGCCACCGTGACTTCCAGTGCGTATCACCTCTCCAATAATGTACTACGACACGACGCCCGAGAGACCGAAGTGTCGCGCTCGCGTCACACCCGGCGTCCACACAGACCCGGGATGTGCCCGGTCTCAGCCGTTGTCGCCTCCGACTCGCATCTCCACGGCCAGAAGTTCTGCCGGCCGGAATCGCAACTGTCGCGCCAGTGGAGTATGCTGCAACCATGCTTTCGGTCGGCATCGTAGGGCTCCCGAACGTCGGCAAGTCGACGCTCTTCAATGCACTCACCGCCGGAGCCGCCGAAGTTTCGAACTATCCCTTTACGACAATCGCCAGCAATATGGGCGTCGTGCCGGTGCCCGACCCGCGGCTGGAGGCGCTCGAACGCACCCTCGCACCCGAAAAGACAACCCCGTGCACGGTGCGATTCATCGACATCGCCGGCCTGGTCGAGGGTGCAAGCCGCGGAGAAGGGCTCGGGAACCAGTTCCTTGGGGAGATCCGCCAGGTGGACGCCATTGTCCACGTGATTCGCAGTTTTTCCAGATCCGACGTCAGCCACGTCTTTGCCGACGTCGACCCGGTTCGCGACGCCGACATCATCGATACCGAGCTCATGCTGGCTGATCTCGAGGTCCTCGGACGCGCCATGGAGAAGAGGAAGAGGGATTGGCAGACCTACCCCTCTGAGCACGAAGCGGAAAGGCGGCGGATGACCGCCTGGAAGGAGTGTCTCGAACGAGGGGAACCCTTGCGATCGAGCGGCCTCGACGACCGTGATCGACACCAACTCAAGACCGCCGGTCTTCTGACCGGGAAACCGGTGCTCTATGTCGCCAACATCGCCTCCGACGCCGACACCCGATGGCTGGAGAAGCTCCGGCGGCGGGAGCCCGACGCACCGCTCCTGGCGATCGACGCCGAGCTCGAGCTCGAGCTCCAGGAGCTCGAGGCAGAGGAACGGCGCGAGTTCATGGACGAGCTCGGGATCGACGCGACCGGTCTCGACCGGCTCGCCTGCGCCGCCTTCGAGCTCCTGGGCCTCGTTTCGTTTTACACCGTGGTCAAAAACAAGCTCCAAGCGTGGGAGATCCCGCGCGGAACCCCGGCGGCATCAGCGGCCGGCAAAATTCACTCTGATATGGAACACGGCTTTATCCGTGCCAAGGTCGTATCAGCCGACGAGCTCGCCAGGGTTGGTGATCTGCATCAGATCCAGAGCGCCGGTCATCTCCGCACGGTCGGCAAGGATCACGAGATCGCCGACGGCGATGTCGTCGAATTCCTCTTCAGTTCGTAATTCTCTGTCTCCACATGCCTCTGGCCCGTGGAGACAGAGAATTACGGATTGACGGAAGATCGATCTCCCGGTAGGCTCGGCTTCAAATTAGTTTTGAGACTCGATTCTACTTTACGAAGTGAGAATGCAATTCAAACGCTGATCGGAGAATAAGGATGGGTAGGAACTTCATTCGAGGCACGACAAGAGCAGCAGGCTTGGTGGGCGCGATCGCAGGGATCCTGATATTGGCCGGCGCTTCGGCCGCGTGGGCCGATCCACCGGATGCACGGGAGGTCACCCTCCAGCTCGCGATTGACGGCACCGGCTCCTGCACCATCACGGTGACCCCGGAGACCGCCACGATTTCTCGCGGCGCGAATCAGAAGGTCAAAAAGGTCTACTGGGTGGCTCCGCCCAACGGCCAGTTCCCTGAGCTTTTCTGGGAGCTCCGCTGGGATCCTGACAAGGGCGGCGCGACGGAAGACTACTTTGGCGCGGTCAATCTTCCCTGCGGCGTCAACGACATCAAGGTGCAGCCGAAACCAAAGCCGAAGATCCCGAATGCCGAGTGGCCGTACGCGGTCAGCGTCTACAGCTGCTCGGGCGGAGCCCGTGCAGAGCATCTGTGCACCGTCGACCCGCGGATCAGATGGGATGACTGACCGCTAGCCCGTACTTCTCACCAGGTTTCGTGACGAGGGCGGCGAAGCGCAAGTATCCGTTGGGTTTGTCGTGAATCGGGCGACGCCGTCGTAGTTGCGCTACGTCAAGGAGCACGATGTGCGACAAGCACGACGGGACGCCGTGATTCGCCGTCCGTAGTAGACGCCTGGTGAGAAGTACGGGCTAGCCTCCGACCAGGGCGATAAAGTCCTGGCGGTCTCGGAGGTTCGCGAACTCGTCCTCCTGGCGGATGATCTCGGCCGACTGGCCGAGCCGCACGGCTCTGGCCAGCGCCTCGACCGCGGCATCGTCTTCGCCACACATGGCGTAGATATACGCCATCTTGTGGGCAGCGGGCCCGGTTTCGGGGAGCAACGTCTCGAGCCGTAAGGACAGAGCCAGCGCCCGTTCGCAGTCGTTCGCCTTGGCCGAGTAATCGGCGAGCTCCGACAGCAGCTTCGGGTCGTCGGGATCATCGATCGCCCGAATCTCGAGAAGCTCGCACGCTCTCAGATACCGTCCTTGTGCTTCTTCCGGTCGTCCCAGGCGTTGATAAAGATCGCCCAGATTGGCCTGGAACATGGCATCTTTGGGGCTCAGCCGGACTGCCGTCAGGTAATGCTCCTCGACCTTCACCCATTTCTCCGGGCGGTCCGAAAAGAAGTATGCGGTGCCGAGATTGGCCGCGACACGGGGGTTTCGAACCGGCCCGGGAAGGCTCTCGTAGATGTCGATGGCAGCGTCGAAATCCCCCATCTGAAGCTTGGAGGTGGCCAATTTTTCACGCGGCATCGAGACACTGGGCGGCGCGAGATCGGCTGCCCGTTCGAATGCCTCCAGGCTCTCGTCGTAGCTGCCGATCTTGGCCAAGAAGTTGCCGAGGGCGTTCCAGTTGGTCCAGTCGTCCGGGCGCAGCGAGGTCGCCGCCCGTAGCGCCTGCTCGGCCTCGTCGAGGTCGCCCACTCTCTCGTAGCTCCTGCCGAGCTCCCGGTAGGCCCTGTCAGGGCGCGGGTGGTCGGCGAGAGCGCCCTCGACCTCTTTGACGGCCTCGTCATGACGACCGGTGGTGCGGTAGATCCTCGCCAGCGCGACGTTGGCGGCCGCCAGCTCGGGGTCGAGATCGCGGGCCGCCAGCGCGTGCTCCTCGGCCTCGATGAGAGCCCGGCGATCGAGATCCCGCAAATAGACCTGCCACAGCGCCTCGCTCAGACCGATCCGGGCGAGGGTGAAGTCCCGGTCGATTCGAAGCGCCTGACGGAAGTTGTCGGCCGCCGCGTCCGGCCCTCGCGGGTCATCCACCTCGTCGAGGAAGCGCTGCCCTTTGACGTAGTAGTCGAAGGCTAGGTGGGCGCCGGTCGTCTCGCCAGCGAGCCGGCGCCGATCTTCGGCGGTGAGCTCGATGCTGAGGAAGACAGCCAGGTCTCTGGCGATCGCCTGCTGCAGGTGGTAGGCATCGTGTCCGGGTGCCGAGTACGTGTGGGACCAGAGGACGAACCCGGTGTCGGCGTCGGTGAAATTGACTGTGTGTCGGAGCGAGGTGCCCTGCCGAAGGATCTCTCCATCGACCACGGCACCGACGCCAAGCGTGTCACGGAGGGCGGCCGGGCTCGTATCGCTCTTGCTCCACGCCTCGGATCTGGCAACAACCGTGAGGCCCTCCACCTCGCGCAAGCGGCTGATGAGGCCGGCGCTGATCCCCTCGGCGAGATGATCCAGCTCGGCATCTCCGGTCAAATTCGCGAATGGGAGCACCGCCAGGGATCGCAGATCCGGCGGCGACGACGCGCCGGTGCGACCGATCAAAAAGGCCGCCGCCGTCAGCGCGGAGATCGCAACGGCAGCTGCTCCGATTCGATAGGGATATCGCGGCGGGCGAGGGCGCGCCGTCATTCTCTCAGTCACCGGGCTGGTCGGAGCGTCGCCGCGCCCGACCGCCTCGCGGAGGGCCAGCAGGTCCTCGAGGAGATCGTGGGCCGTCTGGTACCTCTGATCCGGATCCTTCTCCAGACACCGCCGAATCAGACTGCCGAGGGGGGTCGGCAGGTCGCCCTTGACCTCACTGACGATCGGCGGGTGACGGCTGAGGATCGACGAGATGACCTCGGCCGAGCTGTCGGCAAGAAAAGGGTGCTTGCCGGTGACCATGGTGTAGAAGATGGTGCCCAGGGAGAAGATGTCGGACCTCTGATCGACCGCCCTGCCGGTCAGCTGCTCTGGCGACATATAGGGGGTTGTGCCGAGGATCTTCCCCTCACCAGTCAGGTAATCGGTCTCCAGGTGAGAGTCCGAGTTTTCTTCCGGAGAAGCCTCGCTGTGCAGTTTTGCGAGGCCGAAGTCGAGCACCTTGAGGCGACCGCGTTGGTCGACCATGATGTTGCCGGGCTTGAGATCTCGGTGGGTCACCCCGCGCTCGTGGGCGGCGCTCACGGCATCGGCAATCGGAATCGCCAGGTTGAGAAAGACGGCCGGCGGAAGACCTTCGTCGGGGATGACGTGCGACAGCGTCCCGCCATCGAGGTACTCCATGGCGAAAAACGGCACTCCATCGGCTTCCTCTACCGAGTGGATGGTGACGATGTTGGGGTGGTTGAGAGAGGCCACCGCCTTGGCCTCGCGCCGGAACCGCTCGAGCCTTCCGGTTTCGGACACCATCTCCGGCGGGAGGACCTTGATCGCCACTTCGCGGTCGAGCTTGGAGTCGCGGGCGAGCCACACCTCGCCCATTCCTCCTTCGCCGAGCTTGCGGAGGATCTCGTAGTGGAGCAATTTTCGGCCGATCATCTGCATGCAACCCCGACATCCGCTTGTAATGCACGCGAAACGCTCATAATTCCGCCTGCCCGGCGTCGTTACAATACCCCACATGCACACACCGGGAGTGGTCGCGGTTGTCGGAGTGCCGTCGGACGTCAATTCGTCCTTCCTGCGCGGCTCGGCGAAAGCCCCTGCCCTCATTCGCGAGGCGCTGCGGAGCGAATCGTCCAATCTGTGGACCGAGAGCGGCCTCGACCTCGGATCGGACGACCGTTGGCGGGACGAGGGGGACATCGGCACTGCTGTCGAACAGCCGTCCTTCGCCGAGATCGAAAGAAACCTCGACGGGTTGCTCGGCAAGGGTCGGCGGGTCGTCGCCCTGGGTGGCGACCACTCCATCAGCTACCCGTTGCTTCGCGCTCACGCGCGCCTCCACACCGGCTTGACCATTCTCCATCTGGACGCGCACCCGGATCTGTATGACGAGCTCGACGGAAGCCGCCTGTCCCACGGATGTCCGTTTGCCCGCGTCATGGAGGAGGGCCTGGCGAAACGCATGGTTTCGATCGGCATCCGCACCGCAAACGACCACCAGAGGCTGCAGGCCGAACGATTCGGGGTCGAGTTGATCGGCGTGACCGAGGACTGGGAGGCCGTGCTGACGACCCTCCGGCCACCTCTCTACCTCTCGATCGATCTCGATGTGCTCGACCCGGCCTTCGCACCGGGGATCTCCCACTACGAGCCGGGCGGTCTCTCGACCCGGGACGTGCTCAAGATCATTCACGGTCTGCCCGATCCACCGACCGGCGCCGACATCGTCGAGCTCAACCCGGATCGCGACCGGCACGGCGTCACGGCGATGGTCGCCGCCAAGCTGCTGAAGGAAATTCTCGCTCGGATGCTGGCCGGCGAGCCAGGTTAGCGGCTGCCCGGTTTTAGCCCGGACTATTCACCAATCTTCGGCTGCAAGGCCCGATGCACCGCACCCAG
>CBDTWX010000099.1:0-13670 GCA_965364305.1 uncultured Thermoanaerobaculia bacterium | reverse complement strand
GTGGCAGCCAGAGCCACCAGCCCCTTCCAGGTCACGACCACGTTGAGCGGCGTCAGCTCCTCGAAAAAGAAGAAGCTCGCCAGCATGTGCGGGAGCTTGGCCAGCGATGCCAGCTCGAAGGCATATGAGCCGGTGACGCCCGCCGACAGCACCAGACGAACGGCCAGATACGCGGCAACGATCACCAGGCTTCCCGCCACCACGGGCGCCGCACGGCGCCAACTCCCGCCCCGCCGGTGCAGCTCAACCACAACGACCAGCAGAGGCGTCGCAATCCATGTTTCTTTCGCACCGGCCGCCACGGCCAAAGCCGCCAAAGCGCCCATGATTCGGCCGGCACGCCACTTCTGCGAGGGCAGTGGCCAGACCAGGAGCAGCATCAACCAGCCGATAAGCAGCAGCGTGTCCGCCCGTGCCGCCACCCAGACGACGGATTCCACCGCAAAGCTCGAACACAGCCAGAGCATGCTTGCCGCCGTTGCGGCCGGCACCGACAATCCGTAGCGCCGGGCAACAGCTAGCAGCATCACGCCAGCGATGAGATGCAACCCGAGATTGCTGGCGTGGTATTGCATACTTTGATGGACCCACACCAGGTGGTCAGCCACCAGGGTCAAGACCACCACAGGCCGCCACAGGCCGTCCAGACCGGCGACCAGCCGCACCGGCTGATCTAGCACATCGTGCGCCGCCTGCAACAGCTGATAGTCATCACCCGTGAGCTCGAGCCCGAAAACCGGCAAGTACAGCACGACTGTCACGGTGACGATCACGGCAACCCAGATCAACGTTCCTGCCGCCGGCAGCTTGACGGGGCGAAATGGCATGGTCAGGCCGTGCTATCAATCTGGGCGTCACCCATCAGAAGGCGCGTGTCAAGTAGACGATGCTTTCCCGGAAACGGCATACACCTATTGTTGCATTCCAGATCGGTTGCAGGAGCGAAAGTCGATGTGGCCGCTGCGCGAGAGGCTGAACGGACTGCGCCTGCGCGACTCAGAGCTGATCGGCGGAAATCATGACGGAGGGTAGGTCACCTGGATCTCGCGATCCACACCCTGCACGCCGACACTCTGTGTGCGGCCATTCGGCCAACGCACCAGAAGTGACTCGACCGAGCTCGTCTGGCCAAGCCCGAAGGTCAGGACGAACTCCACCTGGCTGAGATAGCTTCTGGTGGGCATGACCTGCCGACGCTGAGTCTGGCCGTTGGCGGTGAGCTCGACCCAGGCACCAATCGCATCGCGATTGACACCACCGCCACCCTCGAGATGAACCCGCAGCCAGTGGTTTTTGAGCGCCTGGTCGTTGCGCAGGAGCACCGGAGCGCCCCGCGGTTGCAGCAGGAGCACGTCGAGATCACCGTCGCCGTCGATGTCGGCATAGGCTGCGCCTCGGCCGACGATGGGGTTGGCGAGATCCCGCACCGACGGAGCGGCGAGCGATACATACGCCCGACGTCGTTGTCCGGAATTCCAAAAAAGCTGAGCCTCCTGGCGGTAGGTCTGGCTCGGCTGGACGTCGTTGATCTCATTCTCGAGGTGCCCGTTGGATTGCAGGAGATCGAGACGACCGTCGAGATCTGCATCGAAGAAAAACAGGCCGAAACTCAGACGAAGACGACTTTCTGAACCGATCCCCTCGAGATTGGCGAGATCGGTAAAACCCTCTCCCTGGGCTGATTGCACGAAGAACGAGGATGCCTCGTTGGCGAAGTTGCCCACCACAATCGCTCGCCGCTCATCGTCGTGGTGGACGGCACTGTCGACGCCCATGGCGCCGGTCGCACTACCGTTGTTGTCAGTGGCAACGCCCCAAGCACGACCCGTCTCGGCAAAGGTGCCGTCACCGTGATTCAGGAACAGGAAGTTATCCACAGTATCGTTGGCCACAAAGATGTCGATGGCACCGTTGTCATCGAAGTCCGCGAACGACACCGCCAACGCCTTGCCCATGGCGACGCCGGTGCTGGGGTTGAGCACGCGAATGCCCGCCGTTTCGGAGACGTCGTCGAACGTCCCGTCGCCGCGGTTTCGATAGAGCACGCAGTGCGTGCCCGGATACTGGGTCGGGGGACCGTAGGCACGATCGGTGCCGTTCAACGTGAAGTGAAGCTCGAGGTCGAGCTCTTCGGACCATTCGATGTAGTTGGCCACGAAGAGGTCGAGCCAGCCGTCACCGTCGATATCCAGGAACCCGGCGCTGGAGCTCCACTCGTCACCACCCGCAACGCCCGCGCCCGCGGTGATGTCTGCGAAGCTCCCCCCTCCGAGATTGCGGTAGAGCCGGTTGTGGCCGAGGGCGGTGACGTACACATCCTTGAGGCCGTCGTTGTCGATGTCCCCAACCGCGATCCCCATTCCTTGAAGCCGCACATCCATGCCCGACCCTCGGGTGGCGTCGGTGAAGGTGCCCCCATCATTGCGGTAGACGGCGAGGGACACCGGCCCGCGTCGATTCTCTCGCCAACTCTTTCCGCCAACCAAGAGAAGATCGGGATCGCCGTCATTGTCAAAATCTACGAACGCACCACCACCACCCATGGTCTCGGGCAGCAGCTTGTCGCCGATGGCGCCATTCTCACGCTGCCATCGGATACCGGCGGCGATGGTGATATCCGTGAATGGAAGCTCAGGGGCGTTCTTCGGAGGTGACTCCAATGCATGCGGCGCGGCCACTGCGTCCCGCTCGACCACTGCGACCTCGACCTCATCCCGACGACTCAGGAACATGACCGCGGCCACCAGCGCCGCTGCTGTCGCGACGGCCGCAATGACGGCGAGGGATCGGCGAAATGCGACGCCTATGATTCGGTCGTCCTCGGGCAAGGGGCCGTCAACGTCGTGCTCGAGCTTTCGGGTCACCGGGTACCGCCCTCATCCGACGCCCCTCCAAGACCCGAGAAACCCGGCCCGAGCAGATCGTAGATGACCACGTTCTCGGCGGCGTGGTTGGCGGCAGGGTAGCGCCGCCTCGCCGCGGCGACGGCTCGATCACGGGCATTGTCGTCGGGTTTGTAATAGCCGTACAGATCGGCGTGAAGGCGCGCCTTCTCGGGCTCGTCGAGGGCGCGGTAGACGCGCGCCAGACCGTAGTGCGCCGCCAACCCCTCTGGATCGAGCTCGAGTGATCGCAGAGAGAGATCGCGCGCCTCTTCGAGCAACCGATTCCGCTCACCGTCGGGCTCGATCAGGGCAAGCTGATATATGGCGTCGGCAAGCGTGTCCAGCACTCTTTCGTCACGAGAGAAATCGAAGCCGCGACCCACGGCTTCGACAAAACCGCCGCGCAGCAGATCTCGCAGGTTTTCCACCGCGCCCTCGTAGTCGCCGTTGCGCAGGGACACCTGAGCGCCGAACCAGAGCAGCGACCACGGCGGAGCCGGAGGATCGTTGGCCGCCGCCCGCGCGAGAGCGGCGGGCGCATGGCTCTGGATCAGGCCCTCGTTGAGGTAGGCACGGGCGAGATTGAGAGCTCCATCCGGTCGACCGAGGCGCTCCACCTCTGCAAAGGCCTCGATTGCTTGGCGAAGTTGCGCGCGACCCTCGCCCTTGCGAAGCAGTCCGATTCCATAATCGTTCCAGCGCTCCCACTCGGCGATGGACGACACCTGAGCGGAGATCCGGTGTGGGCCTCCGGCGACCGGGAAGGTCAGGGCGTCCTCGGCCAAGGTCATGATCGGCAGGTCGTTCACATACGCCTCGTCGTCGCTGACGAGGCCCATGTACCGGGTATCGAACTTGCGGTATCTCAACGCCGCATCGACGCGTATCGGTTCGGTCACGTCCGCCGGTATCGCCAGCAGAAAATGAACGGTGTCGGCAGCCCCCGGTGGGACCTGGTGATCGTACAAGGCAACGAAGGTGTCCTGGACATTTCGGCGATCGACCCGGCGACCTTCACGATCCAGCACGAAGGCGTTGACGAAGTGGGCCCAGGGGTCGACGCTTCGGTCCTTTGGATCGAGCCCGCCGCTCCGTCCGATCAGACGGTCCCCGCTGGTAACGGTGATGTCGAGCCACACCTCGTTCGAATCCGCCGTGCCCTCGGTGAAGAGGTGACCCATGTTCACGGTCCGAATCACTGTCTCCAGGAGGTACGTTCGGCCCGCTTCGAGGGCCGGCACCTCGGGCCGCAACGGCGCGCTCAACTCACCGTCGACCCTGCCGTCCGCCCGCAGGCCGAAGAGGTCGAGGCGGACCACGCCGCGGCTGAAGTCCTCGTGAGCCGCCACCGCCTCGTCGGCCCTCTGCAGCTGGTCCCGCACCAGGTGGGGGATGGCTGTATTGGCCGATGGGAACTGGTGATCGTGGACGGACCGCTTCCCAAAGAGCTCGGCCTCGGGGTCGTGCTCGAGGACCCTGGCCGCGAAGTCCTTCGACTCGCGCAGTGGCATGTGGCAGCGGTTGCAGCCCGACTCGGCCCGGGCAGGGTAGTAGAAGCTGGCGACACCATGGCCGGAGACACCACTCAAGCGAAACGAGTCGTAGTGGTTCTGGCCGCGCAACCACTTGTAGCCGTTGAGCTCCGGGGGCAGGTGCACCTTGTGACAGGTGCTGCAGAACTCCGGCGTTTGGTGGAGCGGTTTGAGGAATGTGGCCTTGTGAAACTCGGGCTTGGCCTTGATCAGCTGGCGGTTGAGCCACCGCAGGAAGCGATGATCGGCAAACGCAAAAGGGTAATGCACCGGCTCGGTGATGGTGTAGTCGGCATTTCCGCGCACCGAATTGACGTGCGAGATGCTGTGGCAGACGGTGCAGGTGATGCCCGCCTGGGCCATTGAATCCGAGGCCAGATCGTAGTCCGGATCGTCAAATCGAGGATCATCGAATGCGCCGGAGAAGAACGGCACCGGATCGTGGCATCCGGCGCAGAAACGAGAGGCTTGAACCGAGCCCTCCCTGGCCATGAGGGCCCGGCGGGTGTCTCGGACGCTGAATGCGTAGGGCGGATTGTTGAAGGAGCTGAAACGGTGCACGCTGTGCGACCACCCGTCGTGCAGGTCGCCATGGCATTCTGCACAGTACTCGACGTTGTTGAGGACCCGCGCCGGAATGAAGAGCCCGGTAGAGGTTCGGGCCGGGGAGGGGGAAAAGTACTCTTCGCCAGATGCGGGGCCCTCCACGTTCCATGCCCGTGGGTCCTGAGCATGAAAGACCAGCATCAGACCGGCGAAGACCGCGGCCATCACGACCCAGATCCTGGCCGCCCGCCATCGGATGGGTTTCCCCGCGAGCCGGTGGAGCACGAACAACCACGCCGCGACCAGCGGTCCGAGCACGTGGATCCAGTAGGCGCCGGATCGTGCCACCGGGTCATTGACCTCGAAACGCAGGCCGAAGATATCGACTCGGGTCAGGATGAGACCGGTGAGGAGGACCAGGCACGCGCTGGTGAAGAGAGCGAAACCGGCTCGCTTGGCGCGCCGGTTGGGGTTGTGCCGAGCGTTCATCAGATGAATGACGCCAAAGACCACCACCGGGATGATGAAAACAAGACCGAGGACGAGGTGGGCGAGAAACATCATCAGGTAGAACCAGTCCTGGTATCTGGTCCCCGCCAGGGTGATGACGACCAGGTAGGCCGCGTTGGCCGCGAGAACGGCGAAGAGCGCAAAGACCAGCCCCAGCAGACGATTCAGACGGGGCCCGATGACCGGTTGATGTCTCATCGGCTCAGACTACGTTTCGCGGCGCAGTTCGGTCAAGCGCGGGTCACCGGCCGCGATGGAGCCTTTCGCCATGTGTCGACTGCTCGCCATTGCCACGGTCTTCGGTCGGGTGACCGATCGCACACCTGGCGGGTACGTCGCTGTCGCGTGATGATGCGAACGATCTTCCGACACGTCGCGCGATCACTCCCCAGGGTGATAGGCCCGCGTGGCCCTCTTCTCGACATCTTCGCGGTAGTAGGCGACGTCTTTGAACTCGCGGTTAACGTAACGTTCGGCCTGGTCGTCGAAGTGCGGTGATGCAGGGTCTCCACTCTGCCCACCGGCGAGCAGGGTCTTTGCCCGTACTTTTTCGCCGAACTCGACGACCGCCACAAAACTGTTGCCGCTGGTCCCGTACATTCGCTTGGTGCTCGACTGAGCGCGCGCACCGAAGGCGGCCAGGGCGCCCCATCTGCCGGATGCCATCCCGACCGGCAGGCTCGGCGCGTCGTCGTCAAATTTTTGGACGATGGCCCCGTTCAGGCGCTGGTAGCGATTGACCTCACCCCAGGGAGTGCGCCACTGGCCGAAGTCAGCCTCGAGCTGTGCCACGGTCTTCGCGAAAATCTGCAATCGCTCGGAGCGCGGGGATTGGCGGCCGAAGTAGCGAATCAGATCCATGCCGCGCAGGCCTTCGGGGTTGCCGCCCTCGGCGATACAGCGCGATCCGTAGAAGTGGGCGAGGGTCATTGCGACGGAATCCACCGACACGCGATAGTCCCAACCTCGGAGGGCATCGATCGGTCCGGCGAGCTCGGGCGGTCTGGCACCAGCCTCGTCGTACGCCGCGACCAACCCTGGGATGAGCACCTCGAAGGCCGGCAGCAGCGGATCGTAGGCCAGCTCGATGAGCTTGTTCAGGGTGAAACCAGAGCGACCCTTCAGGAGGCGAACCGCGTGGATCCCGCGAAAATTCTCGGTATCCGGTGCCATGTAGGCTGGATAGTCCTCACGTCGTGGGCTGTATTCGAGCGCCGCGGTGAAGGGTGTGGAATTGCAGTTCTGAATCCAGCCATTCTCCGGGTTGACGATGGTCACGATCTCGTCAATCGCGTGGAGCCCCTGCCAATCGGTCTCGGTCGTGCTGCCGTCCACCGGTTGGGAATAGTCGAAGCGAGGATCCCGCTTTGGGACGAAGTTCCCGTGGTAGTAAGCAATGTTGCCCTGGGAGTCGGCATAGACCGTGTTGTTCGACGAGTTCGTCCGAATGTCCATCATTTCCCAGAACTCGTCATGTCCACCGAGCTTGGTTCGAAGGAATGACTGGCGCAGCGCGTTGACTGGATCCCAGTTGATCTTGGTCGCCACCCATCTGTCGTCGAGCTGATGGGTCACCGGCCCGTGATGGGTGCGGTACGTGGGAAAGGTGCGCGACGAAATCCCGTCGCCATCGCGATACCCGAGCGTCACCTCGGACACCTCGACCGGCCGAAGCTCATCGCCGTACCGGTAATGGAGTTCTCCATCGTGCTCGGTGACCGTCTCCACGAACTCGTCCATGAAGTCGACCCGGGTCGACGTGTGCATCCAGCCGGTGCGCTCGTTGAATCCCTGATACACGAAAAACTGGCCCCAGGTGAACGCGCCGTAGACGTTCAAGCCCTCCTCGCTCACGACATGGATCTCGCCGCGGAAGTAGAAGGAGGTGTGCGGGTTGATGAGCAGCATGGCGTTGCCGGACTCGGTCAACTTCCCGGAGATCGCAATACCGTTCGAGCCCGACGGCTCGGCGAGGGCGTCCTCGCGAGGCGCTTCTGCCACAAGCGTTCTGGCGGCCTCCGCATCACCGTACAAGGAGCGGATCCCGTTGAGGGGGATCTGCTCGATATCGCCTCCGATCGAGCCCTCAAAGAAGAACATCGGCATCCAGGGCTCGAACCTCGTGAGAAGCTTCGGCTCGACCTCGGGATGCGTGTGGAGAAAGTAGTTGACGCCATCGGCAAAGGCGACGCACAGCTCCTTCAGCCATTCCGGTGCTGTGTCATACGCAGCCTTTGCCTCGTCGACCGTCATGTAGAGACGCGCACGCAGATCGCTGAAGATCGCGTCCTCGCCCTCGACCTCGGCCAGCCGGCCCGTCGCCCAGATGTAGTTGCGTTCCACCCGGTTGAAGTCGTCTTCGCACTGCGCGTACAGCATGCCGAAGACGGCATCCGCATCGGTCGTGCCGTAGATATGGGCTACGCCGAAATCGTCGCGAATGATGGTCACGTTCTCCGCCCGAGCACGCTGCCGAACGAGTTCGGGAGCTTCTTCCACCCGCGCACAGGTCGCAAGAAACAAAAGGGAGGCGATGGTCGCGAACGGCAAGGATCGTTGCTTGAGGTTCATGGCGGACCCAGGCTAACACGGTGTTCACAACGCTACCGGGGGCTTGGCCGTTCGTATCACGAATGGGTACAGATATTGTCGGCCGCGGCATTCTCCCGTTCTACGGCGTCGCCGAAATCGACTCTCGGAAGGTAGGGTTTTGTCTCGCCTGGAGCTTCTGCTCGAGTGCGTAGGCCAAACCGATGAGCTTTTTCTCGCTGTACGGGGTGCCGATCAAGCTGACACCGATCGGCAGACCATGGATCTCGCCCATCGGGATGGTCACGGACGGGTAGCCCGAGATCGCCGCCGGGCTCGAGCTGCTCAGACCGAAGCTGTCGCCGTTGACCCAGTCGGTCACCCAGCTGGGGCCGTTGGTGGGTGCGATCACGGCGTCCAGGCTGTGTTTCTTCATCAGGGCGTCGATTGCCTTGGCGACCTCGATGTGGCTTTTCTCCAAAGCCTCGAGGTACTCCGGATCGCTGAGTGGACCCTTGGCCTCGGCCTTCTCGAAATCCTCCTGGCCGAACCACGGCATGACCGTGTCGGCATTGGCGCGGTTGAACTCGATCAGCTCTGCCAGGCTGTCGAGCGATAAATCGACACCGCTGCCGGCAAGGTATCGATTGAGATCGGTCTTGAACTCGTAGAGCAGCACCTCGTACTCGGCGTCGTACGCCTCATCAGATATCTCGAGCTCTACCGGGTCGACGATGGTCGCCCCGACCCGTCCCAGAGTTGCCACCACCTCGTCGAATATCGCGGCGACCTTGGAGCTCTCGTCCGCACCCCAGTATCCGCGCCAGACCCCGATCCGCCGGCCCTCGAGAGCGTCGGGGTCGAGGCCGGCCGAATAGTCCTCCGCACCGGGGTGCCCGGTCGCGGCTGAATCGCTGGGGTCCTTTTTCGACATGGCCGTCAACAGGATCGCGGCGTCACGAACCGATCGCGCCATGGGGCCGGCCGTGTCCTGGGTGTGGGCGATGGGGATGATGCCATCGCGGCTGACCAGACCCACCGTCGGTTTGATGCCCACGATCCCGTTGACGCCGGAGGGGCAGACAACCGAACCGTCGGTCTCGGTGCCGATGGCAACGGTGGCAAGACCCGCCGCGACCGCCACCGCCGAGCCACTCGACGAACCGCAAGGGTTGCGGTCGAGACTGTATGGATTTCTGGTTTGACCGCCGATGCTGCTCCACCCACTGCTCGAGTTCGACCCCCGAAAGTTGGCCCACTCGCTGAGGTTGGTCTTGCCGAGGATCACCGCCCCGGCGTCGCGCAGCGCGCGCACGTGAAATGCATCATCCGGTGCGCGATGGCCTCGTAAGGCCAGTGACCCGGCCGTCGTCTCCATCGTGTCGCCAGTGTCGATGTTGGCCTTGAGGAGCACCGGTATGCCGTGCATCGGTCCGCGCGGACCCGATTTGGCTCGCTCTTGATCGAGCGCGGCGGCGATTATAAAAGCGTCCGGGTTGAGCTCGATCACTGCGCCCAGCTTCGGTCCGGCCCGGTCGATCTCGGCAATGCGTTGCATGGAGAAGGCCACCAGATCGACCGACGTCAGGGTTCGCTCGTTCATTCGATCTTGGAGCTCGGAGATCTCCATGTAGGCCAGTCCGGTCGGCGTCTCCGCAGCAGCCCACAGGCACAGCAGTGTCGAGAGCGCGCTGACGGCAATGACTCGCTTCATTTTTCAACCCCCTCGTGGTCGTTGACGAAAATTCCGTGGCCGCATGGCGTATGAAACGCCCCCACTCGCCGGAACCCGTCGATGATAGGTGACGAGAGGAAAGGGGTAAAGCGGCTTGGTCAGCAAACCTGACACGGCATCGTCATGACTGCCAGCCAACCCGCCAATGATCGGGGTTTTCGAGCTCCCTCCAATGGAGCTCGCGGACGACGTTGGTCAGCACGGCTTCGATCGCCACGCGCTCGGTTGGCCGGCCCTCGGCGTCGCGCACCCAGTCGAGGACCAGGAAATGCTTTTCGCGATCAATCGGTTGAACGGCGGTCCACTTCGAGTTGGGCAGCTTCTTGTAGTTGACGGGATTGCGGGGTGATGGCGTCACTTTGACGCCTCGGCCGACGTCTTTTCATCTTTCAGGCGATAGCCACCGATTGAGGCGATATCGAGACGAAATGGGCCTTCCTGACGGCTGATGATCAGTCCCATTGTCGTCACCTGAGAAGGATCGAGTGGCGGGTGGCGGGCAACCTTTCGGCCGCGGTACACGGGAACGAAATCGGAGAATCGCACCTTCACCTCGTGCCACTCCCCAGCGGGCGGTGCGATGACAACCTGGTAGCTGACACCGTCGAAGGACGCGTTGGTGCGAATTCGGAATCCGTATGTCTTGCCGTCCCCCCGCACTCGGAATACCAGTCCGTCGAACGACGAGAGGTTGTGGACCTGCGGCCGCGAACGCACCGAAGCGAATCCGCCGTTGTTGTCAAACGAGACCTCGCCTCGAAAGGTGGCGAATCCGCCTTCGACGACCATCTCACTCGACGACACACCGCCCATCACACGATCGTCGATGCTACGCCAGGCCACAGCCCCATCTGCAAAGTCGACAATACTCACAGCGCCTCCCTCCAGACCATCGGCGGCCATGGCTATTCCGATCCAGCCTGCACCAAGCAACGCATACCACAGCAAACGCACCATCTCACTCCTTTCAGTTTGTCACCGGCCGCAGCACAGCCTGGGTGACAAACCACTCGTCGCCACCGCGATAGCGGAAGAGCTCCGAGCAGGCCATGAAGAACATCCGCCAGCGGGCGAACCACCGGCCCGCGTCGTCACCGTAGGTGGCTCGAAACACCGGTATCAGCCGTTCCCGGTTGGAGTCCATGGCGTCAAGCCACGCCTCGAGCGTGCGGCTGTAGTGGATTCCGTTGACCCGCCACTGGTGCTCGATCTGAAGGTGCTCGTCGTAATGACTCGCCAGATCCTCAGACGGCATGATACCCCCGGTGAAGAAGTTGCGCGCCATCCAGTCGGTCGCGCCTGCGTCGGTGTAGAAGTAGGCGTGCTCGCGGTGGCAGAAGACGTGCAGAAAAATGCGGCCCTCGGAACCCAGCCAGGAGGCGACCCGTTCGAAGAGACGTCCCCAGTTCCGCATGTGCTCGAACATCTCCACCGAGACCACCCGATCGAAACGCCGATCGGTTGAAAAGTCATTCATGTCGGCTGTCACGACCTCAACCCTCTCGGCACCTACCTGATCGCATCGATCGCGGATGAAGCGGGCCTGCGACCGAGAGTTCGACACCGCCAGGATCCGGCATTTCGGAAAGTGGCGGGCGATCCACATCGACATCGATCCCCAACCGCAGCCGAGATCGAGGATCTCCATCCCGTCGTTGATCCCGGCTCGCTCGACCGAAAGCTCGAGCATCCGCCGCTCGGCCGCGGCGAGGTCGCCGGTCCCGGATGGCCACAGGCACGACGAGTATTTGAGGTACGGACCGAGAACTGTACGAAAGAACTCGGCAGGAAGCTCGTAATGCTGCGCGTTGGCGGCTCCGGTAGCAACCGCAATGGGTCCCGCGCGCATCTCCGCGACAAACGCATCGAGCCGTTGCTTCGCGTGCTCCAAATCCCGAGCCTTCTCCGACCGCAACCGGTGACCCAGGACCCGGCGCATGCCCGCACGCACCATGGCGTCCGGCAGGACGCGCCGCTCCGCGAGACCGATTGCCCAGTTCACGATCGAACCTCTCCGGCGCGACTGAGCTGGATCTGGAGGTCGCCTATCGTGTGGTTGACTCCGTTGAGCCGCGGCAGGTCAGCCTGGGTGGCCACGCTGTCCCTCGTATAGACCGGATGGGCGTAACCCATGCGGCGGAAGACCGAACCTGCAGCGGGAACCCACTCCGGGTTGAGGGTCACCATGAACTGGCGGTCCTCCGCCAGCTTCTGCAGGCGGTCATCGGCAAGAGAATGAGGCGCGCAATCGCTTCAGAGAATCGACCGTCATCCAAGAAATCCGCAACTGTGGCGTCGGGATCTCCCGAGCCCGTTAACAGGCGGCGTCCGTGGCGCCCGAAGCGCACGATGTCCACCAGCATCCGGAAATACGTCGACGACACCAGCAACGAGTGCTGCGCGAAGAGACCCTTGAGGTTGTGCGACGCGTACTCGACATCGGGTTTCCGACAGCTCACCGAAGACGACATGTCGCTCGCCTGAGTTTCGACGCCGAGCTCGGCAAATACCCGGGTCAGGTTGGGATAGGTCACCTCGTTGTATACGATGAACCCTGTGTCGAGAGCGAGCGTGCGGCCGGCGATGTCATGCACCACGGTATGGGTATGGCCTCCGAGCCTGGATCTCTTCTCGAAGAGATGAACCTCGTGCTTCCGGTCGAGCAACCAACCCGCGGCACGACCCGAGATACCGCTCCCGACCACAGCGACCTTCATCGGCGACACCTCGGCGGGAATCCCACCGCGAAACCCGACGCAGACGCCGGCAACGGCGCAGATGACATCTTGTCTGACATGACAGCCGGCTCAACCCCTGGTGATATGGTTGAAATTCCGTATGACTTGAAGATTCCTCCACCTTCGAACGACTCCATCACTGAGGAGGCACACATGCATTGATATCACGGCAGTTTTGGAAATGTCCTCGGATCGTGGAATGAATCCGATACAACCTCGATTGCGCTGTGAGATTGCTGTCAAAAAGACAACGCCCAAAAGTATGCCCGCAGGGAAAATCGGATGGATAAGAATTCAGTTTTTTTCGTCGTGAGCACATTCGCCGCGAGCGCTCTCCTGCTCACCAGCTACCAGGGCTTCACCGGCGGTCTGGTCGTCGCGGTCGCAGCCTTCGCGATCCTTTGGCTGATCAGTCTTCCGCTGCGGAACGCCAGCATTGTCGACATCTTCTGGGGGGTCGGCTTTATCGTTCTCGGTTCGTACTACCTGGCAGCCGTCAGCGAAAACCCGACCGTTCGGGGCGTCGTTGTGTGCAGCCTTGTCACGGTCTGGGGTCTGCGTCTGGCACTTCACATCTTCATCCGCAACTCCGGTGCCGGCGAAGATTTCCGTTATCGGAAATGGCGCGATGAAGCAGGCTCGAGTTTCTGGTGGATCTCTCTGCTCAAGGTCTTCCTGCTCCAGGCTGTTCTCCTGTGGATCGTTTCGTCACCGCTCCTGGTGGCGCAACTCGAAACCAGAGATCCGTCGTTCGGCCCGCTTGATGTGATCGGTCTCGGCCTCTGGTTCTTCGGTTTTCTCTTCGAAGCGGTCGCCGATCTGCAGCTCGTTCGTTTCAAGAGCGACCCGAACAACGCGGGGAAGGTGATGCGATCCGGCCTGTGGTCGTTGTCGAGACATCCGAACTACTTCGGTGAGGCGGTGCTGTGGTGGGGAATCGGACTGCTCGCGCTCCCTGCCGGTGGTCCATTGGCCTTTGTCGGACCCTTGATGATCACCTTTCTGCTGCTCAGGATCTCGGGTGTGGCATTGCTCGACGCGGCGCTCGTCGAACGCCGTCCCGGGTACGCCGAGTACATTCGCTCGACACCGGCATTCCTTCCTCTGGGACGGCGACTGTCGTGGACGCAGCGCCGGCCGGCCAACGGATCGTAAACCTCAAGCCGAAGATCCGTCGCAATGGGACCAGCGGCGG